>SDZE01000130.1 GCA_004173095.1 Bradyrhizobiaceae bacterium | reverse complement strand
CACGGCCTGCATGATGCGTTCCCGCGCCCAGCTCAGTCCCGGCTGCGCGCAATTCTTCCGTCCGGTTCGCTCGCAATCCGCTAAGGCGCGCAAGCCCATGGTGAAGCCGCGTCCGTCGATGGCGTCAAATCGTCCCGGTTGAGGCGACCCGTCCACTTGTACATCGCGCCCGCAAGGCCAGATGAACCCGAAGCGAGCTGGCACGTTGGGACCTTTACGCGCCGCATTCCTGGCGTGGAGGACAGCGTTTGAACAACACCGGTATTGATTACAAAGCCGAGATCGAGCGGCATTTCGTCTGGTTCGAGGGCAAGCTTCCGGCGAGGCCGGCGCGTTTCGTCAATTGGCTGCGCAAGCCGTCGTCGCGCCTGGTGCGCTTTCCGCTCGCCATCCTTCTCATCATCGGGGGTATTTTCAGCTTCCTGCCGATTTTGGGCCTCTGGATGCTGCCACTCGGCCTGTTGTTGATAGCTCAGGATATTCCACCGCTGCAAAAACCGGTGGCACAGCTGCTTGGTTGGCTGGAGCGCAAATGGCTGGAGCGTCAAGCCGCGAAAGCCGAGAAGCGATTGCGAGACGATCAAGCGGCGCCGAAGCATCCGCAGGCGAAGTGATAGGCGAGGTGTAGTTCGCCGCGACCATCGGCGATCAAACAATGCGCGATCAGCGTACTAACAATGACTCACTTTCGGCGCTGTTGCGCCGCAACCTGTGACTCAAAAGCCAACATTCAAGGAAATTCAGGGACATATGCGCTTCCGTGCGATATTAAGCTTTAACGAATCAGCGGACTGATTCATTTTTGCGGCCGGGGTCAATCTGGAGGCCAACATATGAACGTGATTGTTTTTGCTTCGCGTAAAGGCGGCTCAGGGAAGAGCACTCTGGCTGCTCATCTTGCTGCCCAAGTCCATAAACCAACAAAGCCATGCTTACTGGTCGATGCCGATCCGCAGGGTTCGCTCACGCTGTGGCACAAGCTGCGCGGAACGAACGAGCCCGCGTTGAAGGTCGCGAACCGCAGCGTGTCCGAGATCATCGCTGCCGCCAAGCGCGATGGTGTCGAATGGGTTTTCATCGATACGCCGCCGAACACGTCGGCCGTTGTTGAGGACGCCATCAAGAACGCCACCATGGTGATCATTCCTGCGCGCCCTGGCGTTTTCGACGTCGATGCCGTGCAGGCGACGATCCAGTCCTGCCGCGCGGCACGCAAGCCCTATGCCGTGGTCATCAATGGCGCTCCGGCGCGTCGCGATGAAAACGAAAGCCGCATCGTCGCGCTTGCTCGCGAAGCGTTGGCCAAGTTCAAGGCGCCGGTATGGTCGGGGCAGATTACCAACCGTGCGGATCTGCTGCTTGCTCTTGGCGAAGGCGAAGGCGCACGCGAGTTTTCGGCTAGCGGTCGCGCAGCCGGCGAAATCGGAAAATTGTGGGCGGCGATCGAGCGTTCGATCAAGGCTATTCGCGGACAGACCTCCGCCAATGGCGCGATGCATAAGCAGGCGGCCTGATCGCCTGCGACTGACGATTTCAGAAAAACGCGCGGCATCGCCGCGCGTTTTTTGTCGTTTTGGGAAGGGTCACGCGGCCCGGATATCGACATCGGCCGCGACGGGCTCGCCGCCGGTCAAGCGGGCGAAGCGATCGATCGGCGCCGGCTTGCCGAGCAGATAACCCTGCACCTCATCGCATTTTTCGTCCTGCAGAAATTTGAGTTCGGCTGCGGTCTCGACGCCTTCCGCCAGCACCGGCAATCCGAGGCCATGACCGAGACCGACCACGGCGCGCACGATCGTCGCGGCCTGGCCGTTGCTGTTGACCGACTTGATGAACGAGCCGTCGATCTTGATCTTGTCGAACGGGAACGCGCGCAGATTGGACAGCGACGAGTAGCCGGTGCCGAAGTCATCCATGGCGATGCGCACACCCAGCGCCTTGACCCGCCGCAAGGCCGACAGCGCGAGGTTGAAGTCGCGCACCAGCGCCGTTTCGGTGATTTCGATTTCAAGCCGCGAGGGTGACAGCCCCGTCTCGAACAGGATCCGGTGCACCATCGGCACGAAGTCGTCGTGATAGATCTGTACGGCTGATACGTTCACCGCGATGGTGAGCGGATGCCTCCAGCTCGCCGCCTCGGCGCAGGCGGTGCGCATCACCCATTCGCCGATCTCGACGATGGTGCCGTTGTCTTCGGCGACCGGGATGAACAAGGCCGGCGATACCGCGCCACGAACAGGATGGGTCCAGCGCAGCAGCGCTTCGAAGCCGATGACGTGGCCGTGCTGCACGCCCTCCTGCGGTTGATAGACCAGTTTGAATTGTTCGCTGCCAACGGCGCTGCGCAGGTCGTGTTCGAGCATGCGGCGATCCCGGACGGCATCGCCCATGCCGGCCTCATAGCGGCGATAGGCCGAGCCGCCATCGGACTTGGCGCGATAGAGCGCGGTGTTGGCATGCGCCAGCAAAGCCTCACGGTCAGTGGCGTCGTCCGGGTACAGCGCAATGCCGATGCTGGTGGACACGCAACCGAGTTCGGCTGCGTCGTCTCGTGCGCGCAGGGTCGCAAGCACCCGCCGCGCCAGGCCTTCAGCGGCTGCCGGATTGCGAAGATCTGGAAGCAGAATGGCGAATTCATCGCTGCCCAAGCGGGCCATCATCTGCCCGTCCCTCAGCAGTGCAGCAATGCCTGCTGCTATCGTCTGCAGCACCATGTCGCCGGTGGCATGGCCGAACAGGTCGTTCACTTCCTTGAAGCGATCGAGGTTGAGACACAGCATGGCGTGATGTCGACCGGGCCGTGCACTGGCGATGGCGGCATCGACGCGATCGTTGAACTGGCTGCGATTGGGCAGGCCCGTCAGTGCATCGTGATGCGACAGGAAGCGGATGTGTTGCTCGGCTTCCTTGCGCGCGCGCAAGTCGCGCACCGCAACGACCTTGTGGGATCGACCGGCGAAATCGATCTGCCGCATGATCAATTCCACAGGGACGTCGGTGCCGTTCTGCCGATGCAGCTTCGCCTCGGTCGCGAGGTCGGGCTTGTCGATCAGGTTGACCTGCAGCGGGGCGCCGCTGAAACAGGCGGCCAGGCTTTCACCGATGAAGCTTTTCGCCGGAGCACCGGCGAGTGCGGCGAAGCTGTCATTGACGGTGACGATGGTGTCGCCGTCGCACAGGATCAGGCCTTCGATGGCGGCGTTGGCCAATCCGCGCATCCGGTCGGCTTCCAGATCGGTGCGACGCCGGTCATGGATATCGAGCACGACGCCGGCCGCAGCGAGGCCGATGATGGCGAGACTGGCGACCGCCACGGCGAGCGCGAGCAGGCCGGCCGGGACCGACAGCGAGGACACCGTCATGGTCGGATCGGGCACCAGAGTCACGGCGCTCATGGCTGTAAAATGGTGGCTGCAAATCGCCAGAGTCAGCAGCAGCGCTCCGCCGATCTGCCATCTATCGTTCTTGCCGTGGAGCCCGACCGGAAGAGCAACGGCGCCGAGTGCGACGCCGAGGCCGATCGACACGGTCACCAGCGCGCCATCCCAATGCATGCTGGCCGGTACTTCGAACGCCATCATGCCGGTGTAGTGCATGGCGGCGATACCCCCGGCGACCACAGCGCCGCCGATGGCTGGGCCGGGGCTGAAGCGCGGAAGCAGCGCGATGGCGAGGCCGGCACCCGTCAAAAGGATGGCAGCCACCAGCGAAGCGGACGTCAGCACGATGTTGTAGCCGCTCGGTATGCCCGGCGTGAAAGCGAGCATGGCGATGAAATGCGTGGCCCAGATGCCGAAGCCGGTCGAGATCGCCGAGATCCCCAGCCACCCAAAACGCATCTGCCCTTTTGCCAGGCGCGCATGCCGCAACAGGTTGATGGCGGTGATCGACGCGATGGCACAGATCAGAGCTGCGAGGCCAACGAGGCGAAGATCGTGGAGGTAGGCGATGCAGTAGTAGACCGTGGACATAGATACGAACCGCAGGTGAGACGCTTAACCTGCGGAGGACGCTAGTGGTAAGTATGCAAGGACACGTAAATACCTAAGATCGGCCACGATCCATCAAGTGTTCGCCAGCAGACTCCCAAATGATTGGACGGTATGACCAAACAGGCGGAATAGCTATCTTTGCGTGCATCCGTCCTTTGTTCCACCTCAGAGATACGAAGTGGGTAACATTGTCTCAACCGTGTCTGCGAAAAGTCGATGAAGCACCGATCTGTAGTCACCGGCCGGCGCGGCTGACCACATCCATCAACTCGGCGATCTTGCGCCGCTGATCGGCCTGGTCGCCGGAGGCGATCGCGTGCTCGACGCAATGCGCTACGTGATCGCGCAAAATCTCCTCCTCGACCCGCCGCAAGGCGGCGCGCGCCGCGGCGATCTGCGTGACCACATCAATGCAGTAGCGATCGTCGTCGATCATACCGCCGAGGCCGCGTACCTGGCCTTCGATCCGTTTGAGGCGTTTTAAACAGGACGTCTTGATCTCGTGGCGCATGCGGTCCATATACCCCCCTAGGGTATCATTATCAAGAGGTGCGACGTGGCAGAATCGACGCAGGCGCATGGCGCCCATAGCGGGCACGATCACGGGCACGGCTCCTGCGCGCATGGAGATGCGTCGATCGCGGCAGCGCCCGAGAAGGTGCTCGATGTCGTCTGCGGCATGACGGTCGATCCGGCGACGGCCACCCAACGCTTTGCGTATCACGGCAGGGAGTACTTCTTCTGCGGCAGCCGTTGCCGCGAACGCTTCTCGGCCGATCCCGAGAGCTTCCTGAAGCCGCGCAAACCGGCGCCGACAATGCCCCCCGGGACGATCTATATCTGCCCGATGGATCCCGAAGTCCGCCAGGAAGGGCCGGGCACATGCCCGATCTGTGGCATGGCGCTGGAGCCGGAAACGGTTTCGCTCGACGATGGTCCTGATCCCGAACTGATCGACATGACCCGGCGCTTCTGGATCGCGCTGGCGCTGACATTGCCGGTGTTCGTGTTGGAAATGGGCCGTCATGTCGGCTTGATGCAATGGGTGCCGCAGGCGACCTCGAACTGGATATCGTTCGCGCTGGCCACGCCGGTGGTGCTGTGGGCCGGCGCGCCATTCTTCGCGCGCGGCTGGCGTTCCGTCGTGTCCGGCAATCTCAACATGTTCACGCTGATCGCCATGGGCACCGGCGTGGCCTGGATCTACAGCGTTGTCGCGACGCTCGTGCCCGATGTCTTTCCGTCGGCATTCCGCGATCACCACGGCGCGGTATCGGTTTATTTCGAAGCGGCCGCTGTCATTACCGTGTTGGTGCTGCTGGGCCAGGTGCTCGAACTGCGCGCCCGCAACCAGACCTCCGGCGCTATCCGCGCGTTGCTCGGGCTCGCGCCGAAGACGGCACGGCGCATCGGGCCCTCGGGCGACGAAGACATTTCGTTCGATGACATCGCCATCGGCGATATGCTGCGTGTCCGGCCTGGCGAAAAGATCGCGGTCGATGGCGTGGTGCGCGACGGCCGATCATCGGTAGACGAGTCGATGGTGACCGGTGAGTCGATGCCGGTCACCAAACAGAAGGGCGATCGCGTCATCGGCGGCACGGTCAATCAGAGCGGCGGTCTGGTCTTCAAGGCCGACAAGGTCGGCCGCGATACGATGCTGTCGCGCATCGTCGAGATGGTCGCCAAGGCGCAGCGCTCGCGCGCGCCGATCCAGCGGCTTGCCGATCGCGTCGCCGGCTGGTTCGTCCCTGCGGTGCTTGCGGCGGCGGTGGCTGCGTTCATCGTCTGGGCCTCGGTCGGACCGGAGCCGCGGCTGACCTATGCGCTGGTCGCTGCCGTCACCGTTCTGATCATTGCTTGTCCTTGCGCGCTCGGTCTGGCCACGCCGATGTCGATCATGGTCGGCGTTGGCCGCGGTGCCCAGGCTGGCATTCTGGTGCGCGATGCCGGCGCACTGGAGCAGTTGGAAAGCATCGATACGGTTGTGATCGACAAGACCGGTACGCTGACCGAAGGCAAGCCGGCACTGACGGCGATCACGCCGGTTCAAGGCGTCGATGAAGCGACGCTGTTGCAACTCGCCGCCAGCATCGAACGTGCAAGCGAGCATCCGCTGGCGCAAGCCATCGTCGCTGCCGCAAAAGAGCGGGGCATCGCCCTGAAGGACGTCACGGATTTCGCAGCGCCCTCGGGCAAGGGTGCATCGGGCGTGATCGACGGCCAACGCATCGCGCTCGGCAATGCGATGCTGATGAGTGAACTCGCGGTCGATACCAGTCGCTGCGATGCCGCTGCCGAAGCTGCGCGGCAGCAAGGCGCCACCACGATTTTCGTGGCGATCGATAATGAGGTCTGCGGCATCATGGCGATCGCCGATCCCGTCAAAGCGTCGGCGCGTCCGGCGCTCGACCAACTGCGTGCCGAAGGTCTGCGTGTCGTGATGCTCACGGGCGATAACCGCACTACGGCGTTGGCTGTGGCGAAGTCGCTCGGTATCGACGAAGTCGAGGCGGGTGTGTTGCCGGAGCGCAAGAGCGATGTCGTGTTGCGGCTACGCAAAGAGGGACGTCGTGTGGCGATGGTCGGTGACGGTGTCAACGACGCACCGGCGCTCGCTGCCGCCGACGTCGGCATAGCGATGGGCACCGGCACCGATGTGGCGATCGAGAGTGCGGCCGTGACGCTGCTCACCGGCGATCTTGCGGGCCTGCTGCGCGCGCGGCATCTGTCACAGGCGACGATGCGCAACATCCGCCAGAATTTGGCGTTCGCGTTCGTCTACAACGCCGCAGGCGTGCCGATTGCAGCGGGCATTCTGTATCCGGTATTCGGCATTCTGCTATCGCCGATGATCGGCGCCGCGGCGATGGCATTGTCGTCGGTGAGTGTGATTGGCAATGCGCTGCGGCTCGCCAAAGTGAAGTTGGACTAAGCAAGCGACGTAATGCGAACAGCGCGCAAAAAAAAGCCGGTCTCTTTCGAGCCCGGCTTTGAGGTATTGGCCTTCGAGAGGCCGACACAATCACCTTCCAAGAGGGATAACTGAGACCCGCACCACTGGAGGAGGGGGACATGACGCGCCACGGGTCTCAGCGTTTGGAGAGTATGATCCTCGCGGAGGTCCTGCAGCAACGCATGACTTGTCATGTCAGACATGTCGGCAGCGAGGACATGGCAGCCCACTGAATTTGCGGGCTTGGTAGTTGTGCCCGACTATGACGGCCAGCGCTGCGCCTTGCTCACGATGAAGTCGCGGAACACCTGCACACGGGCCACGGTCTTCAGTTCCTCCGGATAGACAAAATACGTATCAAGTTGAATCGAATCCGACTCGCTGAACAGCTGCACGAGGCGATCGTTCTCTTCCACCAGATAATCCGGCAACGCCGCGATACCGAGGCCCTGCTGGCAGGCGCGCATCAGGCCAAGAATATTATTGACCTTGAAATAGGCCTCGCGCGGACCGTTGCCGTTGCGACCGGCGTCGATCAGCCAGCTGCGGTTCTGCAGATGCGGCGATACTTGCGCGTCGCTGAGCATGATGATGCGGTGGCCGTCGAGTTCGTCGAGCGTGCGCGGCGTGCCGAAATGCTTGATATATTCCGGCGAGCAGTAGGCATGGAAACCCATGGCAAACAGCTTGCGCTGGATCAGGTCCGGCTGGGTCGGCTTGCGGGTCCGGATCGCGACGTCAGCCTCGCGCATGGAGAGGTCGAGTTCCTCGTCCGTCACGATCAGCGAGATGCGGATCTCCGGATAAAGTGCCGTGAATTCGCCGAGACGTGGGATCAGCCAGTTGATGCCGACGCCGGGCGTGGTGGTGACCTTGAGATCGCCGCTGGGCCGTTCGCGGCTGTCGGTCAATTTGGCGCGCGCTGCCTGCAGCTGCATGAATACATCATGCGCGGTGCGGAACAGCAGGTCGCCTTGTTCGGTGAGGATCAGGCCGCGCGCGTGGCGATGGAACAGCGATACGGCCAGTTCCTGCTCGAGAGCACTCACCTGACGGGACACCGCCGATTGAGACAGCCCGAGCTGCTCCCCTGCATGCGTGAAGCTTCCCGCTTCCGCCGCGGCGTGAAACACCTTCAGCTTATCCCAATCCATATCGGTAGATCCGTTGCGGGTTCGTGGCACTGTGTGGGTTACTCTGCTGCTTCGCGGTCGTGAGCATGGGCAGCGAGATAGCGTTCGGCTTCCAGCGCTGCCATGCAGCCCATGCCCGCGGCGGTGACTGCCTGGCGCCACGTCTCGTCCGCGACATCGCCGGCGGCGAAGACACCAGGCACCGAGGTTGCGGTGGAATTCGGGGCGACATCGATATAGCCAGAAGGCTTCAGCTTGAGCTGGCCCTTGACGAGGTCTGTGGCAGGCGCATGACCGATCGCTATGAAGACGCCGTCGGCTTTGAGTTCGGTGGTGGCGCCGCTCTTGACGTTTTTCAGGCGCACGTGGGTTACCTTGGCGGGACCCTGGGTGCCGCAGATCTCGTCGATCGCGCTGTCCCATACCACTTTGATTTTCGGATGCTTGAACAGGCGATCCTGCAGAATGCGCTCGGCGCGGAAATGATCGCGGCGATGAACGATCGTCACCTGCGAGGCGAAGTTAGTCAGAAACAGCGCTTCTTCGACGGCCGTGTTGCCGCCACCGACAACGATCACGTCCTTGCCGCGATAGAAGAATCCGTCGCAGGTCGCGCAGGCGGAAACGCCGCCGCCCTGAAATGCGTGTTCGGACGGCAGGCCGAGCCAGCGCGCCTGGGCACCGGTGGCGAGGATCACCGTGTCAGCGAGGTAGGTATCGCCGGAATCGCAGATCAGGCGGAATGGGCGTTGCGAGATGTCGAGATCGTTGACCAGATCGGTGACGATCCTGGTGCCGACATGATGGGCCTGCTTCTCCATCTGCTCCATCAGCCATGGGCCCTGCACGACGTCGGCAAAACCCGGATAGTTCTCGACGTCGGTGGTGATGGTGAGCTGGCCGCCGGGCTGGATGCCCTGGATGAGAACCGGCTCGAGCATGGCACGGGCGGCATAGATGGCAGCGGTGTAGCCGGCAGGACCGGAGCCGACGATGACGACTTTGGCGTGAGTCGTACTGGACATGGTCAAACCCCCTTCCGCAGGGCAAAAAAGTCGATGCTCGATGCGAAATGTGCCGGCGCTGGGGCGCACAAGCGCGAAGTCGTTGAAATGAATTCTAGAATATCTGGTGAGCTATGCAAGAATTGCAATTCGTACCGCTTGGTTTTCCCCCGCGGAGGCTTAATTTCTGCAATGCACGCGCAATAAAATTGCGCATGTCGGGCGTCCTAGGCTAAACCTCTACAAAGTTGCTTCGCCACTAGCAGGACCGGGCGTGCCAAAAAGCCTCGACGAGATCGATCTCAAAATCCTCAGCGAAATTCAGGCCGATGGCCGAATCACCAATGTGGAACTCGCAAGACGGGTAGGTATCTCGCCACCACCGTGCTTGCGGCGGGTCCGCACGCTGGAAGAAGCCGGCTATATCCAGGGCTATCGCGGGCTGCTCGATCCCCGAAAGCTGGGGTTCGACGTCACCGTGTTCGCTTCGGTGCATCTGTCGAGCCAGGCCGATGCCGACCTCCGGGCCTTCGAGGAGTTCGTCCGCAACGAGCCGCTGGTGCGGGAGTGCTGGATGCTGTCCGGCGAGATCGATTTCATTTTGAAATGCGTGGCACCGGACATGGCCACGTTTCAGGTTTTTGTCAGCCAGCTGACGGCAGCGCCGCATGTGCGCAACGTGCGCACGTCCCTGGTGCTGCACAACTCCAAATTCGAGGCGGCGGTGCCGCTGGAATTGAAGGACGCGGACTAGAGATCCCGGTTGCGCCGATCCCTCGGCCGTTGATCATAGAAAAAGCCCGCGCAGCGAACTGCGCGGGCTTTTGCATTTCAGCCGTTGCCTCAGCCCTTCTTCATCGCCGCGTCGGCGCTGATCGGGCCACCCCCGGCGGTCGCGAGATAGAGGCAGGTAAAGCAGAACAGGATGGCCGCGGTGCCACCATTCAGCAGCGGCAGGAATACCGGGTCCGCCCCCTTGAACATGTGGCCGAGGAAATAGGCGAAAGCCATCTGGCCCGACAGGATGAAGGCGACCGGGCGTGTAAACAGACCGATCATCAAGAGCGCGCCGCCGATCAATTCGATGGTCCCAGCCACGGTGATCAGCGGCGGGATGTTGGCAAAATACGGGAGAACCGGGAATTTGAAGATCTTGGCGATACCGTATTGCAGCAGCAAAAGGCCGGTGATGAAGCGCAGCAAGCTCAGCGCAATCGGCTGAAAGCGAGCGAAAGTCTGGTCCATGTCGTGGGTTCCCCTGTTGTGACCTCCGCTCATAGCACCCTTGTTCCGCACAATAAGCGTCACTCTGGTGTGAGGTCGCCCCGATCGCGCACTTTATGTCGCACCTGTGTCGAAAAAGCTGCTCGCCTGACAGACGCACTCACGCTTAAACGGCTTGCGCGCGAATAGGTGTCGCCGGGCACAGGCTCGGCAGCAGCGCACGAAACCGTGCTTGGCGGCCGATGCAACGCAAAAAAGCCGCGCATCAAGCGCGGCCTTTGATCGTCGGGCATTCTGGGTGGCCGGCGGTCAGCGCCACTCCACTTTGGCGATCTCATAGGCCTTCGATCCGCCCGGAGCGATCACTTCGACGGAGGTGCCCTTGCTCTTGCCGATCAGCGCGCGGGCCAGCGGCGATGTGATCGAGATGCGGCCCTTCTTGGCATCGGCTTCGGGTTCGCCAACGATCTGCCACACCGTTTTCTTCTCGGTGTCCTCGTCGATCAGGGTCACCGTGGCGCCGAACTTGATCGTGTCGCCGGACAGCTTGCTGATATCGATGATCTCGGCACGCGCGAGCTTGTCCTCGATGTCGCTGATGCGGCCTTCGTTATGGGACTGCTCTTCCTTGGCCGCATGATATTCGGCGTTTTCGGAGAGGTCGCCATGGGAGCGTGCTTCGGCAATCGCTTCGATGATGCGCGGACGATGCTGTGTCTGGCGCTCTTTCAACTCGACTTCGAGGGCAGCAAAACCGCCGGCGGTCATCGGGACCTTCTCAACCATTCTCTTCGTCCTTTAACGTCATGCTGCACGCCAATGCGTGCAACGAAACTCTTCGGTCCGTGGAATCGTCCTGCAGGGATCGCGCGGAGCTGTTGAAGGGCAGCCGGCGCAATGCAGGATTCAAGCGCCGAAGCAGAACAGCTGCATGCCCGGCTTGTTCCGGTCAAACCCTGTCCTCGTCCGCCTTCGTTAGAATTGCCCGGGAAATCCCGGGTCAAAGCGACTGCCGTCAGGCTTCGGAAAAGTAACTCTGCAATGTGCGGACCTCAAGGTCGCCATCCATATTGGCACGGACACCCTTCGCGGCCGCCACGGCCCCGGAAAGTGTGGTGTAATACGGAACTTTATGCAAGAGGGCGGCCCGTCGCAGCGAGCGGCTGTCGGCCAGCGCCTGCGGGCCGTCGGTGGTGTTAAGCACGAGCTGGATCTCGCCATTGGTGATGGCATCCACGATATGCGGACGGCCTTCCAGCACCTTGTTGATCTTCTCGGCAGCGACGCCGTGATCGACCAGGAAACGCTGGGTGCCGCCGGTGGCGAGGATCTTGAAGCCGCTCGACGCCAGTAGCTTCACCGCATCGAGAATACGGGTCTTGTCGCTTTCGCGGACCGAGACGAACACCGTGCCCTTGCGCGGCACGCGGGTGCCGCCGCCGAGCTGGCTCTTGGCGAAGGCGACCTCGAACGACGAGTCGATGCCCATCACCTCGCCGGTGGAGCGCATCTCGGGGCCGAGCACCGTATCGACGCCGGGGAAGCGCGCGAACGGGAAGACCGATTCCTTGACGCCGACATGGTTCAGCTTGCGCTTTTTCAGATTAAAGTCGGCGAGCTTTTCACCGGCCATGATGCGGGCGGCGATCTTGGCCACCGGCATGCCCATCACCTTGGCGACGAACGGCACGGTGCGCGATGCGCGTGGATTGACTTCCAGCACGTAGATGTCGCGCTCCTTGACGGCGAACTGCACGTTCATGAGTCCGACCACATCAAGACCAAGCGCCATGTCGCGGGTTTGGCGCTCCAGTTCGGCGATCATCGCCTCATCGAGCGAATGCGGCGGCAGCGAGCAGGCGGAGTCGCCGGAGTGAATGCCTGCCTCCTCGATATGCTCCATGATGCCGACGACGAAAGTGTCCTTGCCGTCGCACAGGCAGTCGACATCGACCTCGATCGCATCCGACAGATAGCGATCGAACAGCAGCGGATTGGTGCCGAGCACCGTATTGATCTGGCCGGTCTTGTCGTTGGGATAGCGTGCCTTGACGTCGCCGGGCACCAGCTCCGGCAATGTGCCGAGCAGGTAGTCGCCGAGCTGGCTCTCCTCGCGGATGATCTGCATGGCACGGCCGCCGAGCACGTAGGACGGACGCACGACGAGCGGCAGGCCGAGATCGGCGGCGACAAGACGCGCCTGTTCGACCGAATAGGCGATGCCGTTCTTCGGCTGCTTGAGCTTCAGCTTGTCAAGGATGCGCTTGAAGCGATCGCGGTCTTCAGCGAGATCGATGGCGTCGGGCGACGTACCGAGGATCGGCACATCGGCAGCTTCGAGCGCACGCGCGAGCTTCAGCGGGGTCTGTCCGCCGAACTGAACGATGACGCCATGCAGCGTTCCGTTCTGACGTTCGGTATCGATGATCTCGAGCACGTCTTCGGCGGTGAGTGGCTCGAAATACAGGCGGTCGGCAGTGTCGTAGTCCGTCGACACGGTTTCCGGATTGCAGTTGACCATAATGGTCTCGTAGCCGGCGTCGGCCAGCGCGAAACAGGCGTGGCAGCAGCAATAGTCGAACTCGATACCTTGCCCGATGCGGTTCGGACCGCCGCCGAGGATGATGACCTTGTTCTTGTCGGAGGGCCGGCTCTCGTCGGCGAACGCGCCGGCGAAGGACGATTCGTAGGTCGAGTACATATAGGCGGTCGGTGAGGCGAACTCGGCAGCGCAGGTGTCGATGCGCTTGAACACCGGGCGCACGTCGAGCGAGCGGCGCAGCGTCTTCACCTCGGCTTCGGTCTTGCCGGTCAACACGGCGAGTCGCGCATCCGAGAAGCCCATGGCCTTCAACGAGCGCATGCCGAAAGCGTGAGTCGGCAGGCCGTTCGCCTTGACCTTGGCTTCCATCTCAACGATGCCGCGCATCTCTGCGAGGAACCAGGGATCGATCTTGCAGGAGTTGAAGATCTCTTCATCGCTCCAGCCGAGGCGCATGGCCTGGCCGACCTGCAGGATGCGGTCCGGCGTGGGCGTACCCAGAGCGGCACGCACGGCATTCTTGTCGTCGCCGCGGCCGAGATCCTCGATCTCGATCTCGTCGAGGCCGGTCAGGCCGGTTTCCAGACCGCGCAGGGCCTTCTGCAGGCTTTCCTGGAAGGTGCGGCCGATCGCCATCACTTCGCCGACCGACTTCATCGACGTCGTCAGCGTGCGCGAGGCGCCGGGGAATTTTTCGAAGGCGAAACGGGGAATCTTGGTGACGACATAGTCGATGGTCGGCTCGAACGACGCTGGCGTCGCGCCGCCGGTGATGTCGTTGGCGATTTCGTCCAGTGTGTAGCCGACGGCAAGCTTGGCCGCGACCTTGGCGATCGGGAAGCCGGTAGCCTTGGAGGCCAGCGCCGACGAACGCGACACGCGCGGATTCATTTCGATCACCACCATGCGGCCGTCGGCGGGGTTGACGCCGAACTGCACGTTGGAGCCGCCGGTTTCGACGCCGATCTCGCGCAGCACCGCCAAGGAGGCGTCGCGCATGATCTGGTATTCCTTGTCGGTCAGCGTCAGTGCCGGCGCGACGGTGATGCTGTCGCCGGTATGCACGCCCATCGGATCGAGGTTTTCGATCGAGCAGACGATGATGCAGTTGTCCTTCTTATCGCGGACGACCTCCATCTCGTACTCTTTCCAGCCGAGCACCGATTCCTCGATCAGCACTTCGTTGGTCGGAGACGCATCGAGACCGCGCTCGATGATGTCCAGGAATTCTTCGCGATTATAGGCAATGCCGCCGCCGGTGCCGCCCATGGTGAAGGACGGGCGGATGATCGCGGGCAGACCGATTTCGGACAGCGCCATCAGCGCCTGGCCGAGGGCATGCTCCTGATAGCGCTTGCGGCGGTCGCCTTCGTGCAGGACCCACTGGCGCTCGTGCTCGGCCAGCGCTTCGCCGGTCAGCTTGGCTTTTTCGGCCTGATGCTTTTCGCGATATTGCTTCTTCAGATCGGAGGCGTTGGCGAGCCGCGACTTCGGCGTCTCCAGGCCAATCTTGGTCATCGCCTCGCGGAACAGCTGGCGGTCTTCGGCCTTGTCGATGGCTTCAGCGGTGGCGCCGATCATCTCGACGTCGAACTTTTCCAGCGTGCCCTGCTGGCGCAGCGACAGCGCGCAGTTCAGCGCGGTCTGGCCGCCCATGGTCGGCAGCAGCGCGAAGCCCTTGCTGCGATCGCCACGTTCCTTTTCGATGATCTTGGCGACGATCTCGGGCGTGATCGGCTCGATATAGGTCGCGTCCGCCAGCTCCGGGTCCGTCATGATGGTCGCCGGATTGGAGTTGACCAGAACGACCCGGTATCCCTCGTCCTTCAACGTCTTGACGGCCTGTGTCCCGGAGTAATCGAACTCGCAAGCCTGGCCGATGACGATCGGACCGGCGCCAATGATCAGGATGGTGGTTATGTCGGTGCGTTTTGGCATTGCGTCTCGCAGTGGTGACAAATCGGCACAAAAAAAGGGCGCGCAGTCGCGCGTCCCTCGGGCCCGGGCGCCTGACCAGTTCGTACCCCAGGGGGATTGGCTGATCTTCGCGCGCGGCTGTCTTTAGACCACTATAACAGGGCAGGGAAGGCCCTTGAACCCGCCTTCGCGCTTTGCGCTGCGGCGCGGCTAGCCCGCCTGTGGAGAAGCCCGTTCGGGTGGCTGGTTGGTGGACGGCCTGTTGCGGGATGGCTCGCCAAGCCGAAGCGCGCCTGGGCGAGCGAAGGATGGAGGCCCAGCCTGGACTTGAACCAGGATATGAGGCGATGCACTCGCCCCCGCGTAGACATTTCCGCCACCGGGCCGTCGATACCGTGACCGATCACACAGCGTTGATCTACCACCGGTTTCAGAAAGCTTCTGTTAACCCTAACGTCTCGCCGATCAGGCGACCGGCTGTGCGACAAATGTCATGCGGGCCTGATTGTGGCCAATATTGATCTGCGCACGCGACGACCGGTACCCTGCTGCCTTCAATTTGGCAAGCATGTCGGTCTCGCTGTAATGCTGCAAGCCCAGTGTGGTCCGCAATTGCCGGTAGTCCGACAATGCCGTTTTCACCAGGCTAACCAGCGCGTCCCACAAGAACCCGTGTTTGGCGCCGAGCCTCAGCAGCGCCATCACGTCGGTCATCATGCCGAGATCCGGCGGCAGGATATCGCCAAGGACCAACCGGCCGTCCGGCTTCAGCAGCCGCTTCACCACGGCGAAGGCGTCTGCGAGCTGCGCCTCGGTCATGTATTGAGCCACCGAGTTCATCACCGCGAGATCGACCGACGCCGCGGGCAGGTCGCGCAATTGCTCGAGCGAGTGCACGGCGATGTTCGGATTGGCAGCCCAGCGCTCTGCCACCCGGCTGCGGACCGTCGGGGCCGGTTCGGCCAGGATCAGCTTGGCACAGGCTTCGGTAACCTTGCCCGCAGACAGTGCTTCGCCGCAGGCATAGTCCAGGACGGTCGCGTCCTTCGACGGAATGTAGCCGGTGATATCGCGGGCAATCAGTTCGAAATGAACGTCACGGTGGAGTTTGCTGGCGTAAATCGTGTGGGTGGAATCGTAATAATCGATCCAATCTTCCATGCAGCCACTCGTCCCGTTCTTGTTCCCCTGAAGGGAACCCTTATGTTCAGTCTGCGTTGAAATCGTCTAGAGCGTTCCTGGTCGCTTGGAAACGCTTTTTGCCCAACGCGCCTGTCCTACGATCAAGCAATCGACAGCACGAACGTTCAATACAAGCGGGTCGTTGGTCGCAGATATTCCCAGACACCCATTCCACACCAGGTCGTACAGACCGCGTTCACAGAAGGTACTCCACGTGAGCAAATCGAAAATCGCCGCTGATCTGAACACCCCGACCGACCTCGCAGCCGATGGTGTCGAGAAGGTCACCAAGGCACTCAACGGACTGCTCGCGGATGCGTTCGCGCTTTATCTGAAGACGAAGAATTTTCACTGGCACATCTCGGGCCGTCACTTCCGCGACTATCATCTGATGCTCGACGAGCAGTCGGACCAGATCTTCGCGACCACCGATCCGCTGGCCGAGCGCGTGCGCAAGATCGGTGGCAGGACGCTGCATTCGATCGGCGAGATCGCCAAGGTGCAGACGATCAAGGACAATAATGAAGACTACGTGCCGCCGATCGAGATGCTGCGCGAATTGATGGAAGACAACAAGAAGATGGCCGCCGCGATGCGCAAGGCGCACGAGGTTTGCGACGACGCCAAGGATATCGCCAGCGCCAGCCTTCTTGAAAACTATGTCGATGAGACCGAGCGTCGTACCTGGTTCCTGTTCGAGGCCTGCCGTCAGGAAGGCGAGAACGAGAAGTAACGCTGATATGCAGGGTGGGCAGAGGCGCCGTTGCGCCGTGCCCACCTCCTTCTCTCGGTGGAGGTGCGGTGGCCACGCTTCGCTCTGCCGACCCTACAGGCCCCTCATCTATTTCGGTAATTCGAACACCAGACACGTCGTCGTCGCATGAGCGAGCAACCGGCCCTTGTCGTCGATAATGCGCGCTTCAGCCGTGGCTGCGCGGCGGCCGACATTGAGGATCTTGCCTTCGGTACGGACCGTGCCTGAGGTCTCGCTCATGCCGCGGATAAAACTGATCTTGAATTCCAGCGTCGTGTAGCCGGAGCCCATCGGCAGGCTGCTATGCACCGCGAGGCCCATGGCGGAATCCAGCAGGATCGCCGCGTAGCCGCCATGCACTGAGCCGATCGGATTGTAGTGCCGCATGCCGGGGATGCTGTGAAACACCACATGGCCGTGGTCCGCCGTGCAATGGAACGGCGCGACAGTCTCCATGATCGGCGGTTGAGGCAATTCGCCGGCGAACATCTTTCGCACGAAGTCGAGCCCGGACAGGGAGGCGAGGGTAGCGGGGGAGACGACGCCGAACGGCGGAACTTCATCAGTCATGGCGCTTCCTGTTTTCTGATGATGAAGATCATACAAAAAGGAGCGAGATGCGCCAGTATCGAACATACATCCCAGACGTCGATGGCCGGGACAAAGCCCGGCCATGACAATTTTCAAACTCTGAGATAGGGCAGCCGGCTTACGAGGCCTGCTTAGCGCGCATCAGATCCGCGAACCGCTTGAACAGGTAATGCGAATCTCGCGGTCCCGGTGACGCTTCCGGGTGATACTGCACCGAGAACACCGGCTTGCCGTCGAGTTCGATGCCGCAATTGGAGCCGTCGAACAGCGAGATGTGGGTCTGCTTGGCACCCTGCGGCAACGTCGCTTCGTCCACGGCGAAGCCGTGATTCATCGAGGTGATCTCGACCTTGCCGGTGGTCTCGTCCTTGACCGGATGATTGGCACCATGATGGCCCTGATGCATCTTCTTGGTCTTGGCGCCGACCGCGAGGCCGAGCATCTGGTGACCGAGGCAAATGCCGAACGTCGGCAGGCCGGAATCGATCACCTGTTTAATGACCGGCACCGCATATTTGCCGGTCTCGGCCGGGTCGCCCGGGCCGTTAGACAGGAACACGCCGTCAGGCTTCAGCGCCAGAATGTCTTCGGCCGAAGTGGTCGCCGGCACCACGGTGATCCTGCAGCCTTCGCCGGCCAACAAGCGCAGGATGTTGCGCTTGATGCCGTAATCGATGGCGACCACATGGAATTCCGGGTTGTCCTGGCGGCTGAAACCCTCGTTCCAGACCCAGGGCTTCTCGTCCCAGGTGAAGCGCTGGCTGGAGGTCACCATCGGCACCAGGTCCATGCCTTCGAGGCCGGGCCATTCGCGCGCTTCTTCCTTCAGCCCGTGCAGGTCGAATTTGCCGTCCTTCGCATGGGCGATGACAGCGTTCGGCATGCCCTTGGTGCGGATCAACGCCGTGAGGGCGCGGGTGTCGATACCGGAAATGCCGATGATGCCACGGGCCTTCAGCCAGGCGTCGAGATGGCGCGACGAGCGGAAATTCGACGGGTCGGTGATCGCCGAGCGCAGGATGACGCCGCGCGCGCCGGGCGTCGCCGCCATATTGACCGTCTCGATATCCTCGTCGTTGGTGCCGACGTTGCCGATATGCGGGAAGGTGAAGGTGATGAGCTGGCCGGCATAAGAGGGATCGGTGAGGATCTCTTCATAACCGGTCATCGCCGTATTGAAGCAGACTTCACCGACGGCCTGGCCTTCCGCGCCGAGGCCAAAGCCTTCCAGCACGGTGCCATCGGCAAGCACGAGGAGCGCGGTCGGTTTGTGGTCCGGCCAAGCTGAGGATGTTTCTGTGGGGGTCATGAGAGGACTACATAGTCCCGGTGCCTTGCGGCGTCAAAGCCCGAAAGGCCAGATTCACAATCCGAATAGCCCAAGCCGGAAACAAACCACGCCGGGCCTGAGACGCCACGTTAAGCCATCTCGATGGATTTGATCAAAAAACCGCCACAATGCGCTTGCTGACGGCAAGATTCACCGGTAGCAAGCCCCAAACTGGGTATTTCCGGACATTTCCGTGCAGCTCGATTATTTCGCCGCCAAGGCCGCGCGCTCCGACGCTGCGCCCGCGCGATGGCGTCGCCCGTTTTTGACCTGGCTCGACGGCATCGAAAACGGCTGGTCGATCCCACTGCTCATTGCAGCATTTGCCGCGGCCTGGTGGCTGTTCCTCATCATCGCCTATCAGAGCGGCGACCTGCATGCCGATGCGCTGGAAACCTGGTCGCTCGGGCGCGATTTCGCCTGGGGCAATCCCAAGCACCCACCGCTGATGGGCTGGGTGGCCTGGCTCTGGACGCGGGTATTCCCGCTGACCGACTGGTCGTTCCAGCTGCTGTCCATGACCAATGCCGCGGTGGCGCTGTTCGCCGTGGATCTGATCGCGCGGCGTTTCGTGCGCGGCGATTCCCGCGCCGTCGTGCTCATGCTGCTGATGCTGACGCCGGTCTATCAATTCTACGCCCAGCGCTTCAACGCCAATACGGTGCTGCTGGCCATCTGGCCGCTGGCGACCTATTGCCAGTTGCGTGCGTTCGAGACGCGTGCGGTTGGCTGGTCGATCGCCGCCGGCGTGCTGGCGGCGCTGGCGATGCTGGGCAAGTATTACTCGGTCTTTTTGATCGCCAGTTTCGCACTGGCCGCCCTCGCGCATCCGCAGCGAATGGCCTACTTCAAGTCATGGGCGCCGTGGTTGTCGTCACTGGCCGGTCTCGTCGTGCTCGGGCCGCATCTGCACTGGCAGGCGATGCATGACGGCGCCACGCTGGCCTATCCGCTCAAGCAGCAGGGCGGCTTCGGCCTCCGTCATTCGGTCGGCGAAGCGACCATGTTCCTGCTCGGCATCGGGGCGGCGCTCGCGATCCCGGCGATGGTTTGGACGCTGGCGGCAGGGCGACGGTTGAATCGGTTTTTCGCCGATTTCCGCGCCATGCCCGAGGGATTGCTGCTGCTGTTCTGGATGTTTGTCGGCACGGCGGTGCTGCCGCCGATCACGGCCATGGCGCTCGGCACCAACATGCCCTCGCTGTGGGCGGCGCAGGGGCTGTTCCTGCCGGTGGTGCTGATCGTGTGCGGCGCCAGCTTCACGCTGGAGCGTTTCTTTGTCGTCAATATTGCGACCTGGGTGA
The DNA here is from genome assembly GCA_004173095.1 of Bradyrhizobiaceae bacterium. GTDB lineage: Bacteria > Pseudomonadota > Alphaproteobacteria > Rhizobiales > Xanthobacteraceae > Tardiphaga. Next base: position 3,647 of record SDZE01000130.1, on the reverse strand, counting down.
TCGGGATCGCGGTGATCGCCATCACGGTGGCTGCACCGATCCACGCGATCTATCGCAACGGCAGCGCTGCCAATGAGCGCACTTACTATCGCCTTGCGGTGACCGAACTGACCAAGCGCTGGCACGAGGTCACGAAGCGGCCCATGATCCAGGTCAGCGGCGATGACGGTCTCGCTTTCGCGGCCGCATTTTATAGCCCCGATCATCCGCGCTACAGCCGGCCGTTCCAGTATCAGTATGCGTGGGGAATTCCGCGTCCGCAGACGCTGGCGCGCGGTTGGGTCGGCATTTGTTTTGCCGATGACACGACCTGTGTCGCGTGGATGGACCGCGTGGCGGCGCTCGATCCCAATCACATTTGGGTCCGCTTCGACGTGCAACCGACCTTGTGGGGGCGAGCAGGCAAAAAGAATTCTCCTCCAGCAGCCGCGGTGCGGCGCCATAGGGCCCGGCCTGTATTGGCTTGAGTTGGTTGTGCCATCCCGGCAAAGCGCTTAGATCGTCACCGACAGAATTCAGGCGCCGCCGAGCGGACGCCGACAAGGAGACGCACATGCTGCGCGAGAGCATCAATACCGCCGTCAAGGAGGCCATGAAGGCGAAAGAGGAGCGCAAGCTCTCGACCCTGCGCATGGTCAACGCGGCCATCAAGAATGCCGACATCGAGGCCCGCGGCCAGAGCAAGCCGCCGCTCAGCGATAGCGATCTGCTCAGCCTGCTGCAGAAGATGATCAAGCAGCGTCAGGAGTCGGTGGAGTTGTACGAGAAGGGCGGCCGTGCCGAACTCGCCGCCGCCGAGCGCGAGGAGATCGCCGTCATCACCGCCTATCTGCCGCAGCAGATGTCGGAGGACGAAACGAAGGCGGCCATCGCTGCCGAGATCACCGCACTCGGTGCGGCCGGCATGAAGGACATGGGCAAGGTGATTGCGGCGCTGAAGGCGAAATATGCTGGCCAGATGGATTTCGGCAAAGCCAGCGGCTTGGTGAAGGCCGCACTGACAGGTTAGTCGTTGCTCAGCCTCTCCCCGCCCAGAGCGGGGAGAGGCTGACACATTACGCCGCCGCTGTCGGCAGGCTGTATTCCTTGAACTGGTCGCGCAGCGCCGTTTTCAGGATCTTGCCGGTCGCCGTATGCGGGATTGCATCGACGAACACGACGTCGTCCGGCATCCACCATTTGGCGATCTTGCCATCCATGTATTTGAGGATGTCCTCGCGCGTCGCCTGCTGCTCCGGTTTGAGTTGCACGATCAGCAGCGGGCGCTCGTCCCATTTCGGATGATAGACGCCGATCACCGCCGCTTCCGCGACCTGCGGATGGCCAACCGCCAAGTTTTCCAAGTCGATCGACGAAATCCACTCGCCGCCGGACTTGATCACGTCCTTGGAGCGATCGGTGATCCGCATGTAGCCGTATTCATCAATGGTGGCGACGTCGCCGGTGTCGAAATAACCTTCGTCATCGAGGATGTTTTTGTCGACGCGGAAGTAGCCCTTGGCCACCGCGGGGCCGCGCACCAGCAGGCGGCCGAAGGTCTTGCCGTCGTGCGGGATCGGCTTGTCGCTGTCATCGGCCAGCTTCATCTCGACCATGAAAGGCGAAAAGCCCTGGGTCTGCAGGATGTCAAGCTTGGCGTCGCCTTCGAGATCCTTGAACTGGCCCTGCAGCGTGCAGACCGTGCCCAGCGGTGACATCTCCGTCATGCCCCAGGCATGGCGCGGCTCGACGCCCATATCGGCAAACGCCTTGATCATCGAGCGCGGCATGGCAGAGCCGCCGCACACCACGACCCTGAGGTCCGGCAGCGTGAGTTTTTCCTTCTGCATATACTGCAGCAGCATCAGCCACACCGTCGGCACGCCGGCCGTATAGGTGACTTTTTCGCTGCTCAGCAATTCGTACACCGACGCGCCATCCAGCTTGGCGCCGGGCATCACCAGTTTGGTGCCCATCGACGGCGCCGAGAAGGCGATGCCCCAGCTATTGGCGTGGAACAGCGGCACCACCGGCAGCATGGTATCCTTCGACGTGGTGCCGAGCGCGTCACCATTATTGGCGACCAGCGCGTGCAGCACGTTCGAGCGGTGCGAATACAGAACGCCTTTCGGATCGCCCGTCGTGCCCGATGTGTAGCACATCGCTGCCGCGGTGTTCTCGTCGAACTCTTTCCATTGAAAGTTGCCGTCGACTTCGTCGATCCAGTCCTCATAGGCGACCGCGTTTTTCAACGTGGTCTGCGGCATGTGCGCCTTGTCTGTGAGGATGATGAACCGCTCGACGCTCGGGATCTGGTCGGCGATCTTTTCCAGGATCGGCACAAAGGTCAGATCGGTCATCAGGATGCGGTCCTGCGCATGATTGATGATCCAGGCGATCTGATCGGGGAATAGCCGGGGATTGACGGTGTGGCAGATGGCGCCAATGCCCATGATGCCGTACCAGGCTTCGAGATGCCGCCAGGTGTTCCACGCGATGGTGGCCACGCGGTCGCCGAGCACGATGCCGTCCTGATCGAGTCGCTGCGCGACTTTCAGCGAGCGCTTGCGGATTTCGGCATAGGTGGTGCGATGGATCGGGCCTTCGATCGAGCGCGAGACGACCTCGCGCTCCGCGTGGTTCTTGGCTGCATGATCGATGATTCGATGACACAACAGGGGCCAGTCTTGCATCAAGCCGCGCATTATCTCTCCTCCGCAATTTGGTTCTGCTTGCGGCGCCTCTGGGGAACCGCAGCGCCCACGACGGGTTGGCCCATCGTTGGGGAATAAGGTCTTGCCATGAAGTCTAGCGCGGGGAAAGCAGCCCGAAAATCGGCTTTTGGTCTATCCCGCTGCGACCAAACGACAATTGGACTGGCGTTGGCGCTGATGTTTGTCACGGCGGGGCCGACTGAAGCTTATTTGACAGCCACCCGGGTGCCGCTGCCGAAAGCGCGCCCCTTAGACGCGCCGCAACCGCCAAGCGAGGCAGCGACCCAAGCGCAGCAGCCGGGACAGGACCAGGGACCGGGGCAAGGGCCGACGGCCGAGCAGAAGCCGGCCGAACCGCCGCCGCCGTCGGCCTGTCGTCTGGCGTTGACCGACCAGATCGCCATCGCGCCGAGCATCCCTGACATCAAGGGACCGGGCGCCTGCGGTGGCCCGGACATGGTCCGGCTGGATGCCATCGTACTGCCGGACAAGACGCGGGTGCCGCTCAATCCTGCCGCCACCATGCGCTGCACAATGGCCGCTGCCGTGGCCGATTGGGTCCGCACCGACATGGCGTCGCTGGCGTCGAGCCTGAATACCAAGCTCGTCGAACTCGACAACTTCGACTCGTTCAGCTGCCGCGGCCGTAACCGCGTGCAGGGGGCCAAATTATCCGAGCACGGCCGCGCCAATGCATTGGATATTCGCGCGTTGAAACTCGGCAACGGGCAGAGCATTGCGCTGACCGAGCGCAGCACGTCGCGTGCGTTGCGTGAAAAGGTATTGGTCTCGCTCTGCGGGCGATTTCCCACCGTGCTTGGGCCTGGCTCGGATGGCTATCATGAGGACCATATTCATTTCGATCTCGCCGAGCGCCGCGGCGGCTATCGCATCTGCCAATGGGATGTGTGGGATCCATGGCCGCAGGTGGCGCCATTGATGCCGATGCCGCGC
>SDZE01000059.1 GCA_004173095.1 Bradyrhizobiaceae bacterium | reverse complement strand
TTCTCCGTCTTCTTGCGCATGTAATCGATGACCTGCTTGTGCGGCAGGATCAGAAACGTTTCCGCCTCGATCCCCGCCAGCGCATCCGCGGCCACCTGCTCCGGCGACAGGTTGCCGTCATTTGACTGCGGCCCCTTCGGGATGTTCTTCAGCATATTGGTATCGACGCCTTGCGGGCACAGGATCGAGACCTTGATGCCATGGGCACGATGCGCGATCGCGAGGCTTTCGGCGAAGCCAACGGCTGCGTGTTTGGTGGTCGAGTAGGCCGGGCTGCCGACCTGCGACAGCAGACCCGCCGCGGAAATCGTGTTGAGGAAATAGCCGCCGCCGCGCCGTTGCATCAGCGGCACCAGATGCCGGGCCGCATAGACATGGGCCATGACATGGATCGCCCAGCTCGTCATCCAGATCTCATCGCTGCTGCCGCCGGCATTCGGGCTCAGCGGATCGAAGCCACCGCCGATGCCGGCATTGGAGCAGAACAGGTCGATCGGGCCGAACTGGCGTTCGGTTTCATCGATAACATGTTTGATCTCATCCTCGCGGCCGACATCGCATGTGAACGACGCGCCGCCGATCGTATCAGCCACAGCCTTCGCGCGTTCGCCGTCGAGATCGACGACCACGACCTTCTTCGCACCAGCCTTGTGGAAGGTTTCGCACAGCGCCTGGCCAATGCCATTAGCGCCGCCGGTCACAACGACGATTTTGCCGTTCACCTGCATGTTTCAACTCCCCGTGTTTTTGATTTTGAAGGCAGTAGGGTGGGCAAAGCGCAGCGTCCCCACCAACCTGCCTCACAGGCCGTGGGGGCACGCTGCGCTTTGCCCACCCTACAGGCTTATGCAGCGTTGGTGAGCACCATGTCGAGCACGGCGGTATAGTGGCATGCGGCCCCACCCAGGACAAATGCGTGCCAGATCGCATTATGGAAGCGCAGGCCGCGCCAGACATGGAAAATCACGCCGGCCGTATACAGCGTGCCGCCAGCCGCGACGAACCACATGGTGAGCGGCGGCAGCGGCGTGAACACGGAATCATAGGCGATCATGCCGCTCCAGCCCAAAGCGAGATAGAGCAGCACGGCCAGACCATCGAAGCGGCCGGGAAACCGCAGCTTGATGACGATGCCGGTAATGGCCACGCCCCACACGAAAGCGAGCAGCGCAGCCGCCAGCCAGCCATTCGCCATCTGCGCCAGGAACGGCGTGTAGGTGGCGGCGATCAGCAGATAGATCGCGGAGTGATCGAAGCGGCGCAGGAACCATTTGCGCGGCGACACCGGCCACATATTGTAGGCGGCGGAAAAGCCGAGCATCGCCAGCAGGCCGGCCGCATAGATCGACACGGTGACGAGTTCGGTGGCCGACGCGAACACCGCCGTGAGCACGATCAGAACCGTCAGCGCGATCAGGCCGGCAAACACACCGAGGCCGTGAACGATGCCGTCGGCGATCAACTCGGCACGGTCGTAATTCCAGCGGATGGCGCCGGCGACCTTGGTGGCGGAATTGGCGGACATCTGTTTGAGGCGGAATGCGGTCATGACGAATACTGGCCGGTCGGCTGGCGGTGCAGACGATGCGCCTACCCCCGGCACATCAGTGAATTCCCCAAGCATCTCGCGATAAATGATGCAGTGCGGCAGGTCAATGAACGCTCAATGACCAGACTGTAACACACCGTGAGTCAACTTGAATTGCGCCTGATAATCGCCACCTTGTGATCGCGTTCCATTTCGTCTTGCAACGCATCAAGGAGAACTGCAGCGCGAATGGCCAGCCTGTCCGAACTCGTCGAAGAAGCCCGGCTGTCCGCGCGCGCATTGCTCGATTATGGCGACGGTCTGTTCAATCCCACCGTGCGACTTGGCGTCACGGGCCTGTCGCGCGCCGGCAAAACGGTTTTCATCACGGCTTTGGTGCACGGGCTGACGCGCGGCGGCAAGTTTCCGGTGTTCGAATCGCTGGCCACGGGGCGCATCGCCGGAGCACGCCTCGCGCCGCAGCCAGACGATGCGGTGCCGCGGTTTGCCTACGAGCAGCACCTGGCGACCCTGATCGACGATCGGCAGTGGCCGAACTCGACCACCGATATCAGCGAGTTGCGCCTGGTGATCGACTATCAGCGCAACAATGGCGCCGAGCGCAAGCTGACGCTGGATATCGTCGATTATCCCGGCGAATGGCTGCTCGACCTGCCGTTGATGACCAAGAGCTACGAGCAATGGTCCGCGGAAAGCCTCGCGCTGTCGCGGCAGGGGCCACGGGCGACCATCGCAGCGGACTTTCTTGCGCATCTGACGACACTCGCGCCGACCGAACCGCAAAACGAACAGTTCACGCTGACAGCTGCCAAATTGTTCACCGACTATCTGGGTGCCTGCCGTGACGAGCGCTTTGCGATGAGCCTGCTGCCGCCCGGCCGTTTCCTGATGCCGGGCAATCTCGCCGGTTCGCCGGCGCTCACCTTCGCGCCGCTCGATGTCGCCGCCGATGGCAACGCGCCGGATGGCTCGCTATGGGCGATGATGAAGCGGCGCTATGAGGCCTATAAGGATGTCGTCGTCCGTCCGTTCTATCGCGATCACTTTGCGCGGCTGGATCGGCAGATCGTGCTAGTCGACGCGCTGTCGGCGTTCAATGCTGGACCTGAGGCACTGCACGATCTCGAAGCGGCATTGGCCGGCATCCTCGACAGTTTCCGCATCGGCCGCAGCAGCATTCTCTCAACGCTGTTCCGGCCGCGCGTGGATCGTATCCTGTTTGCCGCCACCAAGGCCGATCATCTGCATCACCTCAGTCACGATCGGCTTGAAGACGTGCTGCGACAGATCACGCGCAAGGCGCTGGCGCGCTCGGAATTGTCCGGCGCTGCAGTCGATGTCGTCGCCATTGCTGCCGTCCGCGCTACAAGGGAGGCGCTGGTGCAGAAAGGCCGCGACAAGCTGCCGTCGATCCTGGGCACACCCGTCGCCGGCGAATCCGCCAATGGTGAAATTTTCGACGGCCAGACGGAAGTCGCGACCTTCCCGGGCGACCTGCCGACAGATCTCGGCGGAATGTTGACCGGCGGCGGCTTCACCGGGCTTTCCAGTGCGAGCGCCGACAAGGCCGACTATCGCTTCCTGAAATTCCGCCCGCCATCGCTGGCACGCGAGGCCGGCGTCGAACCGTCGCTGCCTCACATCCGCCTCGACCGCGCGCTCCAGTTCCTGATCGGAGACAGGCTGCAATGACCGACCGCACGCGCCGCCCGGCCACGTTCCGGCTCGACGATCCCCATGTCACCGTGATGGACGCCGATGACGATATCGGTCGCCTCGCCCGCGGCGCCATCCGCATTACGCCGGAGCCCGAGCCGCAATTGCCGATCGCCATCGACGATCCGCTGCGGCCTGCCCGCAAGGGTTTCGGCTGGGGCAAATTGTTCTGGAGCGCGCTCGGCGGCCTGGTGCTGCTCGGCCTCGGGCTCGGCGCCAAACATCTGGTCGATGACCTGTTCGCCATCAACGATGCGCTCGGCTATCTCGGCCTTGGCCTCGCCGCGCTGGTGTCGCTGTCTCTGGTAGTGATCATTGCGCGCGAGGCGCTCGGCCTGATCAGGCTGGCGACCATCGAGAAACTGCATGCCCAGGCGCTGCAGGTGATCGCCAGCGACGACCGCAACGGCAGCCGGGCCGTGGTCGCCGATCTGCTCAAGCTCGCGCAAAGCAATCCCCGCCTCGCCCGCGCGCGCACGGCGTTGCAGGCCCATGCCGGCGAGATCATCGACGGCGCCGATCTCATCCGCGTTGCCGAGCGCGAATTGATGTCGCCGCTGGATATCGAAGCGCGGCGCCTCGTCTCCGTCGCCGCACAAAGGGTGTCGGTGGTGACGGCGATTTCGCCCCGCGCGCTGGTCGACATGCTGTTCGTGTTTGCCGCCGCGATCCGTCTGGTGCGGCAGCTCGCCAAACTCTATGGCGGCCGGCCGGGCACGCTCGGCATGATCGCCCTGATGCGCCATGCCATCAGCCATCTCGCCATCACTGGCGGCATGGCGGCAAGCGACAGCATGATCCAGCAGGTGCTCGGCCACGGCGTCGCCGCCAAGCTCTCGCAGCGACTGGGCGAAGGCATTCTGAACGGCTTGCTGACGGCCCGTCTCGGCCTCGCCGCCATCGACGTGACGCGGCCACTGCCCTTCACGGCCTTGCCACGTCCGCAGCTCTCCGATCTGGCGCGAGATCTGTTGCGGAAGAAAGAAGAGACGGAAGTGTAGGGTGGGCAAAGGCGCCCTTGCGCCGTGCCCACCTCTTCATGAGCGGTTGATGGTGGGCACGCTGCGCTTTGCCCACCCTACAGGTTTGGCCGGCGGATTACGCTGCGCTCATCTGCCGTACAAGAAGAGCCAGCGAGGGCGGGCGATAGAACGGTGTATCCGGCGCGGGATTGAGCTCGGGCGTCCAGCCGGTGAGTTTGTCGATCTGGAAGGATCGCATCGGCGTGCCGCGCCACATCGTGGTGAATTGCGCCAAGGGCTGCAGTGATGCGCCGGCGTCGCGCAGCAGCGTGCGCTCGCCTTCGTCCGGCTGCGCGATGTAGAGGCCGGGCTTGCCCTTGATGCGATCCATCCCGGGATCGCGGAAACCGAGGAAACGCGCGCGTTCGTTGACCTGGATGACCGGCACGCTGTCCTTCAGGTGCCAGCGTAGCATCGCATAGACGCGGTAATTGGTGGTGGCGATCCAGGTGGCGCCGGTGGCCTGCATCTCCTGCACCGCGCGCGCAGCGAGACCGTCATAGCCGGCCTCGGTACCGATCGGATCGTTGCGGCCGAACAGATTCCATGGCGCCGCAACCGAATACAGGAAGGCCAGTACCACAAAGGGGATGCCGACCGCGATCGCGATCGTGATCCAGCGCCAGGACGCGCGCACCGTCGCGGCCGACCAGCCGTCTTGCGCCAGACGTGTGACGTTGATCGCCGCCACCGCGATGGCCGGCGGCCACATAAACATCG
>SDZE01000580.1 GCA_004173095.1 Bradyrhizobiaceae bacterium | reverse complement strand
GGCGGCTCCACATCGACCACCATGGATGGTCGGCCGATGACGTTCGCTGACATGTGCGCGGAGACTTATGCCGATGGCATTGCCGTTGTTCACAAGGGCAAACTGATCCATGAGCGCTACTTCGGAGCGCTCAAGCCGCACAAGCCACATATCGGCATGTCGGTGACGAAGTCGTTCACCGGTACGCTCGCCGCCATGCTGATCGCCGAGGGCAAGATCGATCCGCAGGCGCCTGTCACCGAGTATGTGCCGGAGCTGAAGAACAGTGCGTTCGGTGATGCCCGCGTGTATGAGGTCATGGATATGACCACGGGGCTGAAATACACCGAGGTCTATACCGACCGGAATTCCGACGTATGGAGCTTGCGTCGGGCCAATGGCATGGCGCCGATACCGCCGGATTACACGGGCGCCACCGATATTTTCGCGTTGTTATGCATGCAGGAGAAGCAGGGCGAGCACGGTAAGGCCTTTGCCTACAAGACCGTCAACACCGACGTGCTCGCCTTCATCTGCCGACGAGCCAGCGGCATGACGCTGTCGGATCTGTTGTCCGATCGCATCTGGGCGCCGATGGGCGCGGAGGAGGATGCGCATTATCACGTCGATCGCATCGGCACCGAGAGCGGCGGCGGCGGCTTGTCAACGACGTTGCGCGATCTGGCCCGGTTCGGCGAGACCATGCGCAATCACGGATATTTCAATGGCCGCCAGGTCGTGCCGGCGTCGGTGGTCGCAGAGATCGAGCGCGGCGCCGATCCCGCCAAGTTCAAACCTGCGGGCTATACGACACTGCCCGGCGGCTCCTACAAGAGCCAGTGGTGGATCACTCATAATGAACACGGCGCCTACATGGCGCGCGGCGTCTACGGGCAGGGGCTCTATATCGATCCGGAGGCGGAGATGGTGGTCGCGCGCTACGCGTCGCATCCGGTGGCTGGCAACGCCGCCAACGACCCGGTCACGCTGCCGGCCTATATGGCGCTGGCGAAGCAGCTGATGGCCGACGGATAGGCTGCGGAC
>SDZE01000463.1 GCA_004173095.1 Bradyrhizobiaceae bacterium | reverse complement strand
GTTCGATATCAAACACGTCGAGGCCGGCATGGCGCAGGTGGCGGGATCGCAACGCCTCGATCATCGCGGCCTGATCGACCACGGCGCCGCGCGCGGTGTTGACCAGGATCGCGCCCTTCTTCATCTGCCCGATGCGTTCGCGCGTGATGAAGCCGCGGGTGTCGTCGTTTAGCAGCAGATGGATGGAGACGACGTCGCTGGTGGACAGCACGGTATCGAGATCGGTGAAGTCGACGCCGGGATAGCTCTTCGGCGAGCGATTCCATGCCAGCACCTTCATACCCGCGCCAAGCATGATGCGCGCGACCTCTGCGGCGATGCCGCCGAAGCCGATCAAGCCCAGGGTCTTGCCGGTCAGCTCCATGGCTTCCTCGCGCAACCAGTTGCCGGCGCGCATTTCGCGGTCCTGCTCGGCGAGGCCGCGCGCGGCCGCCCACATATGGGCGACGGCGCATTCGGCCACGGCGGTGTCGCCATAGCCGCGGATCAGATGCACCTCGATGCCGAGCTCGGCGAGCTCCTCGACATGCATGTAGCTGCGTGCGCCGGTGCCGAGAAACACGATGTGTTTCAGGCCGCTGCACTGCCTGGCGATATCCGTGGGGACATAGGTGTGATCGACGATGGCGATCTCGGCGCCGTCGAGCACGGTCGGCAGATCGGCGGATGTGATGTCCTCGTTGCGATTGACCTTGATCGCCATATCGCCCGGCTGCGTCAGCCGTTCCAAAATCACCGCCAGCTCCTCGCTGGCATCGACGAATACGCCGCGCATTGATTGTGTCCCTTGTTACTTCGACGAAACGCCGGCCAGCGCCAGCACGGTGTGCATCAGGACATTGGCGCCGGCGGCGCAGTCGTCCTGCGTCGATGACTCCAGCTCGTTGTGGCTGATGCCGTCCTTGCTCGGAATGAAGACCATGGCGGTCGGCATGATGGTGTTGAGGTTGCAGGCATCGTGACCAGCGCCCGACGTGATGCGGCGATGCGAATAGCCGAGGGATTCGGCGGCACTCTCGACAG
>SDZE01000173.1 GCA_004173095.1 Bradyrhizobiaceae bacterium | reverse complement strand
ACGACAGCCGCGGCACGGTTCCCGTGTCGTCGGAGACCGGCTGTTTACACAGTCGGTAGAGACTTCCTGAAATTGCAATTGTGGGCTCGCCCGCGGGCGGGACGACCGCGACCGGCCGATTCCGGCGCGTGGAATTTGGAGAGATCAATGTCTTCGAAGATTGCAGGCGCCGTTGCCGCCGCATGCGTTATTGCCACCCTGACCGCCGGCGCCGCTCAGGCCGCCCCCAGCGTGGTCAATTTCCACGGCGAATACGCCCCCGGGACCATTGTGGTGAAGACCGGCGAGCGGAAACTCTATCTGGTGGTCGAACCCGGCGTCGCCGTGCGCTATCCGGTCGGTGTCGGCAAGCCCGGCAAGCAGTGGGCCGGCATCACCAAGATCGACGGCAAATACCGCCAGCCCGCCTGGTCGCCCCCGGCCGACGTCAAGCGCGACAATCCGCGCATTCCGGACGTGATTCCCGGCGGCTCGCCCGCCAATCCGATGGGCGTCGCCGCCATGACCCTGGCCGGTGGCGAATATGCGATCCACGGCACCAACGTCCCGAAGTCAATCGGCGGCTATGTCTCCTATGGCTGCGTGCGCATGTATAACGAGGACATCACCGACCTGTTTTCGCGGGTCTCGGTGGGCACCCAGGTGGTGGTCACCCAGCGCTGAGGCTCACCTACCGCGATGCAATGAAGCCGCGCCGCATGCGCGGCTTTTTCATTTGTCGCACCAGCCGCCGCGGTGGCCGCCGCCATAGCTGCGCACATGGCCGCCGGCGAGCAGCGCCGCCGACACATTGGGCGTCCGCCGTGTGGACACGTCGGCGACCACACGGCCGGGATATTTGTCGGGGCCGATATTGTAGATCGCAACGCCGCCCTCGGTGAGCAGCCGCTTCAGCGCCGCGGTGGCGGTTTCGGCAAGACGGATTTCGCTGCGGCACTGGCCCTTCAACTCCGGCGCGTCGATGCCACGCAGACGAATCCGCGTCTTGAGGTCGCCATCGGACAGATGCACGCGGGCGCCGAAGGTGTCGCCATCGATGGTGTAGAGGACATCGACCGCGTGGCGGTCGTCGCGACTGCCGGCACGCTGCACGATCACGTCGGCATCACGCGCGGCCTGGGTTTCGTCGCGAAACACCGTCGGCAGCCAGCGCTTCAGCGGCAGCGCGGACCCCGCGGCCATGCCGAGCACGAAGATCCACGGCCACAGGCGCGCCAGCCGCGCCCGCCACGGCGACGCATGATGGGTGCGCGGGGTTGGCAGCATGAGGCGAGCTTACACGTCATCTAACAAAGTTGCAGTGACGCTTGATCGTCCCTCCCGGGCGGGAAGATTTGAAACAGCGAGCGTCAGAAATCCGACGCGATGCCTTTGCGTTCCCAATCGCCGAAACGCGTCGGCTCGGGTCCGTCCGGGCCCTGCAGCTCCTTTGCGGCAGGCGGCGGCGCGGCAGCCGCGGCGCGGCGCTCGGCGGCCTCGGCCAAAGCACGCTTGGCTGCCGGCGAAAGCACCTTCTCGGGTGCAGGCTCGGGCACGATGGAGTGATCGCAGTTGGCGTGATCCGAGTGAGAGTGATCAGAGTGATCTGCTGGTTTGTCGTTCATCTCGATGATCCCTGTGAGCCGGCAAGTGGACCGGCAAGCAAGTGAACCGGCAAGGCCCGCACGCGTTACCAATTTCGTATCGCAGCACTAGTGTGCGACACTGCACATATAAGGGCGATTCTTACATTTGGCATATTCGCGTGCGACAGAATCGGCCCTGCCCGAGGCATCGACCGAGATTCTCGCTATCCCCCGCTCCTCCACCGTGATGTTGCTGCATGCCGCAAGTGAAATACGCACCGCCTCCCGAGGTCCCCGGCCTCGCCGCGCGACGCATCGCGGCCGACATTCTTGACGGCGTGCTGCAGAAGCATCGCACGCTCGACGACCAGCTCGAAGGCGCGGCCGCGCATCCCGGACTGAAGACGCTGTCGGACCGCGACCGCGCTCTGATGCGCCGCCTTGTCGCGACCATCCTGCGCCGGCTCGGCACGCTCGGCCAGGTGCTGTCGCGCCTGCTCGATCGCGGCGTCCCCACCGATGCGCCGCGCGCACAGAGCGCGCTGCTGATCGGCGCAGCACAGATTCTCTGGATGGATGTGCCGGATCATGCCGCCGTCGATCTCTCGGTGCGGATGGTGCAGTCGGATCGACGTGCCGCGAAATATGCCGGCCTCGTCAATGCGGTGCTGCGCCGCTGCGCGCGCGAGGGCCATGAGCTGATCGCGGAGACCGCCGGGCAGAGCCTCGACATTCCGCCATGGCTATTCGCGCGCTGGTCCGCGCATTACGGCGAGGCAACGGCGCACGAGATCGCCACTGCGCTCAGCCATGAGCCCTCGCTCGATCTCACCGTGAAATCCGAAGCCGAAGCCTGGGCGACGCGGCTGCACGGCGAGGTGCTGCCGACTGGTACCGTGCGCACACTGCTGCAGGGCTCCGTGACCATGCTGCCCGGCTTCAACGATGGCCAATGGTGGGTGCAGGACGCCGCCGCGGCACTGCCGGCACGGCTGTTCGGCGACCTCAACGGCAAACGAATCGTCGATCTCTGCGCCGCGCCCGGCGGCAAGACGGCCCAGCTCGCCCAGGGCGGTGCGGATGTCGTCGCCGTCGATCGCTCGCCGAATCGCGTGGCGCGTTTGCGGGAAAATCTGGCACGGCTGTCGTTGCAGGCGGAGACCGTCGTCTCCGATGGAACCGACTATGCCGGCGAAGGCTTCGACGGCGTTTTGCTCGATGCGCCGTGTTCATCCACCGGCACCATTCGCCGCCATCCCGATGTCGCCTGGCTGAAACAGGAAGCCGACATCGCCATGCTGACGACCCTGCAGCGCCGACTGCTGGCCAAGGCGGTGACCATGCTGAAGCCCGGTGGCGTGCTGGTCTATTGCACCTGTTCGCTGGAACCCGACGAAGGCGAGCATGCCATCGCCGATCTGCTGGCCCAGGACAGCAGCATGCGCCGCATGCCAGCCACCGCCGGCGACGTGTCCGGGCTGACCGAGATCATCACCCCCGACGGCGATCTGCGCACCCTGCCGTCCCATTTGCCGCATGCCGATCCGCGACTCGGCGGGCTCGACGGCTTCTATGCAGCGCGGCTGATCAAATCCTGATATCCACGGGACTAATCCTTTGATTCGGCAGGCGTCCACAGGCCGCCCGCTTGGACTGTGTGCGGGCGCCATTTCCGGCTAAGAAGGATTCGCTATCCTTTCGTTTCCATCTTCAAGGCGCACGTGGTCGCTCATCGCAGACGTATATCGAGGCTGATCCTCGGCCGCTTCGTACGGAGCGCCTTGTCGCGAGCGTCGGGCGGATCGGCTGCGATCTCACGGCTGTGGCCGGGGCGGACTGATCGCCTGCTGATCGCGCCGCATGACCTGCGCACCACCGACGCAACACGTGCCGCCGAGATGTATGCCGGCCGATTTGTGTTCGCCGGCAAGATCGTTACGTGCCATGGCCGTTCGATCTTCGACCTGGAGCCGCCGTCGGAGGACTGGGAAGTCTCGCTGCTCGGCTTCGGCTGGCTGCGTCATCTGCGCGCCGCAGACACCGCCATCACCCGCGCCAATGCGCGTTCGCTGATCGACGACTGGATGTCGAACGCATCGCGCAAGCGACCGGTCGGCCGCCGGCCGGAAGTGATCGCACGCCGCGTTATCTCGCTGCTGTCGCAGGCGCCGCTGGTGCTCGGCGATACCGACGGCAAATTCTATCGCCGCTATCTGCGCATGCTGGCGCGCGAAATCCGTGCGCTGCGCTATTCGCCGCCGAGCGCCGCCGATGGTCTGCCGAAGATGCAGGTCATGATCGGCCTGTGTTACGCCTCGCTCTGCCTCGCCAACCAGGCCAGCAACATCCGCGGCACGGCGAAGCGGCTATCCGACGAACTGCAGCGACAGATTTTGCCCGATGGCGGCCACGTCTCGCGCAATCCGAGCGCCTTGATCGAACTGCTGATCGATCTGCTGCCGCTGCGGCAGACATTTGCCGCGCGCAACATCGCGCCGCCGCCCGCGCTGCTCAACGCCATCGACCGCATGATGCCGATGCTCAGATTCTTCCGCCATGGCGACGGCAATTTCGCTTTGTTCAACGGCATGAGCGCGACACCATCGCATCTGGTCGCGACGCTGCTGGCCTATGACGACACCCATGGCGTGCCAATGGCACATATGCCGCATACGGGCTTTCAGCGCCTTGAGGCCGGCAACATGACGGTGGTGATCGACACCGGGCCGCCGCCGCCGCCTGATGTCAGCCATGACGCCCATGCCGGCACGCTGTCGTTCGAACTCTCCTCCGGCGCCAGTCGCATCATCGTCAATTGCGGCATGCCCTCGACTGCACGCGACAACTGGCGCGTATTCGCACGCGCGACGCCTGCGCATTCGACCATGAGCTATCACAATGCCTCATCGAGCCAGTTCGTCGAGGCCGGTGCGATGAAGAAATTTCTGCGGGGATCGCCGATCACCCATGGCCCGCACAATGTCGAGAGCTATCGCGAGGTGACGGCCGACGGCACCCAGCTGACCACGGCGCATGACGGCTACAAATCGCGCTTCGGCATCGAACATCGCCGCATCCTCAGCATGGCTGCCGACGGCAACCGGCTGGACGGCGAAGACATCGTTGCGCCCGCGCCCGGCGCACGGCTGAAGGGCAACAATACCGACTATGCGATCCGCTTCCATCTGCACCCCTCGATCAAGGCGAGCCGGCTGAGCGACGCCCGTGGCGTCATGCTGGTGCTGCCCAACCGTGACGTCTGGATCTTCGAAGCGCTGGACGACAAGGTCAATCCACCAGGACGCCCGGCAGACCGGGAGCGTGCGCTGGAGCTTTGCCCGCTCGAACTCCTCGCCGTCGCAGACAAGCGCCCGGCGCGATGCCCGCCGCGAGCCTGAATTGCCGTTGTAGCGCCACCACGCTTGACGGTGTCAACTGTTCGCTTACATTAGCGGCGTGATCAGAAGCTTCAGAAGCAAGCCGCTGTCCGACCTCTGGCGCCTCGGCCGGAGCGCGAAAATCGACGCCAAGATCCAAAAGCGCATTTTGATCCGGCTGGATCGCCTCGATGTCGCTGTGAGACCGGAAGAAATGAACATTCCCGGCTTCGACTTTCACGCATTGCACGGCTTCGATCCAAAGCGCTTCTCCGTCCATGTCAACGGGCCGTGGTGCATCACCTTCGAATTCGACAATGGCGAGGCATGCCGCGTCGATTTCGAGCAGTATCATTGAGAGGCACAGATGCTTTACCAGGCCAAGCGCAACAACCATCGGTGCCCGACGCATCCCGGGGAATTGCTCCGGGAGGACATCATCCCTGCAACCGGACGCACTAAAGCTGAGATCGCCGAATTGCTCGGGATTTCGCGTCAGCACCTCTATGACATTCTGCGCGAAAAGAAGCCGGTTTCTGCGATCATGGCTGTACGTCTGGGCAAGCTGTTCGGCGACGGCGCCGGGATATGGAGCCGCATGCAGGCAGCCTATGACACGTGGCAGGCCGAGCAGAGCGAGGATGTGAGCAAAATCCCAACAATTCGGGGAAAGGCTGCATAGGTCGCCTGCACATGTGCCTGGATGCCGCCTAGAAGGGTCGTTGGTAGCCATGGTTTTCGGAAGGCCACGCACCGAATTTCTGGCATGCCACTGCCCCCGGTTTCTTGGCCCGTGAAACCATGCTACGCGGCTGGCTTCTCCCACGGGATACACAGCCATGACCGACCAACCGCGCAAGGTCACTCGCGCACTTTTGTCCGTTTCCGATAAG
>SDZE01000503.1 GCA_004173095.1 Bradyrhizobiaceae bacterium | reverse complement strand
GCCGGCCGAATCGGTGACGGACTTGAAAACATGATCGACGGCAACGATCTGCTCGGCTCGGGGTTGGGACATTGAAAGGGCTCTCGTTTTGATTCGCAGACACTTTATCTCGGCCGCCGCGCTGGCCATCGCTACGGGTCTTCCACTTTCGGGGGCTTTCGCGCAACCCGGAGCGGGCCCGAAGGTGCTGATCCTGGGGGATTCGCTCAGCGCCGAGTACGGCCTGAAACGCGGCGAAGGCTGGGTCGCGTTGCTGGAAAAGCGGCTTGCGAAAGAGAAGATCCCCGCGCGCATCGTCAATGCCAGCATCAGCGGCGAAACCACCGCAGGCGGCAGGTCGCGGCTGAATGCGTTGCTCACACAGCACAAGCCCGACACGGTGGTGATCGAGCTCGGCGGCAACGACGCGCTGCGCGGACTGCCGGTGGCGCAGACCCAGGCCAACCTGGCAGCGATGGTCGATGCGGCGAAAGTGTCAGGCGCCGAAGTGCTGATCCTCGGCATTCAGGTGCCGCCGAACTACGGCATGGCGTATCTCAACAGCTTCTCCAAGATCTTTGCGAGCGTCGCCACCACGAGCAAGGTGCCCGTGGTGCCGTTCATGCTCAGGGGCGTGGCGGATGGGCCCGATGCGGCGGCAATGTTCCAGCCCGATCGCATTCACCCGGTGGCAGCGGCGCATCCGCGCATCCTTGACAACGTCTGGCCGGAGTTGAAAAAGCTCATCGCCCAATGAAAAAGCCGCCCCTGCGCTTGGCAGGCGGCGGCATTCGGACGTTGAAAGCGGTGGAAGTGCTCAGCCGTTCTTGGTCGGCAGCGTCGGCACCGTCGGCGCATCGCGTTCGAGCGACGCGACATCCGTTTCCGGATCGCCGGGCATCAAGCCCTCGCTGCTGGGGCTGAGCTTGCGATTGGCCTTGTCGCGCAACTTTTCTTCCTTCTTCTTCTTCTTGGCCAGTTCTTTCTGACGCTTTTCGTATCCGTAGTTGGGTGCGGCCATGTTGCTCCTGATGCGCGCCCCGGAAGCGGGG
>SDZE01000154.1 GCA_004173095.1 Bradyrhizobiaceae bacterium | reverse complement strand
CCCGCCCAGCCCGTAAGGCGCCGTGCCTTTCAGCGTGAACGGGTTGAATTTGTCGAAGTTGGTCGGCCGCGTCGGCGGCACCATCCGGATCTCGCCGCCCTTGGGTGCGGCCGGGTTCACGTAGTCGAAATGCGTGAACCCGGGCGGGTACTTGATGTCGCCGAATTGCGCGTACGCATGAGCGGCCCACGCAGGGGCCGCCAAGAGAGCCATCGCCGAAAACAGCCAACCTTGCATGCGAGAATTCTGCACAAGATTTCACAGAGGCAAATCCATGGGCTTTCTCGCCGGCAAAAAACTACTGATCACGGGCGTCCTGAGCAATCGCTCGATCGCCTACGGCATCGCCCGCGCATGCCATGCGCAGGGCGCCGAACTGGCCTTCAGCTACGTCGGCGAACGCTTCAAGGACCGCATCACCGAGTTCGCGGCCGACTTCGATTCCAAGCTGATCTTCGATTGCGATGTGAGCGACGATGCGCAGATCGCCAAGCTCTTTGCGGACCTCTCGCAGACCTGGCCGACCTTCGACGGCTTCGTGCACAGCATCGGCTTCGCGACGCGCGAGTCGATCGCCGGCGACTTCCTCGAAGGGCTGAGCAGAGAGGGCTTCCGCATCGCGCACGACATCAGCGCCTACAGCTTCCCGGCCATGGCCAAGGCCGCCCTGCCTTATCTGAACGACAAGTCGGCCCTGCTGACATTGACCTATCTCGGTGCCGATCGCGTGCTGCCCAACTACAACACCATGGGCCTGGCCAAGGCCAGTCTTGAGGCGTCGGTGCGTTACACCGCCGCATCGCTCGGACCGAAGGGCATGCGCGTGAACGGCATCAGCGCCGGTCCCATCAAGACGCTGGCGGCGAGCGGCATCCAGGGGTTCGGCAAGATGCTGTCGGCCGTGGCCCAGGCAGCGCCCATCGGCCGCAATGTGACGATCGACGAGGTCGGCAATGTCGCCGCGTTCCTGCTGAGCGACCTGGCGAGCGGCGTGACCGCAGAGATCACTTACGTCGATGGCGGCTTCAGCAA
>SDZE01000178.1 GCA_004173095.1 Bradyrhizobiaceae bacterium | reverse complement strand
GTTCAGCATCACCACTTGGTACATCTGCGGGGGTGCTGTTTTTTGCGGACGCCGCTCCAGGACGACCGCGTCGCCATCATCCCGCGCCGGCTTGTTCACCGGCGGCGTTTTCGGTGTCGAGGGGATTCTGGTGGCCATGAAAATCATTCTATAGATCGAGCAAGCGCCATGCCGGCGCCTGAGGATTTGGTGGCAGGTTCGAGACAAAACAAGGGGCGCCACGTGAAAGACGGCACGAGCGGCCGATAAAAAGCCCCGGTCGCCTTTCGGCCGCCAGGGCTGGAAAACGCCGCTCCCCTCGCTTCACATGTGATCGATCATCACCTGACCGAAGCCGGAGCAACTGACCTGGGTCGCGCCATCCATCAAACGCGCGAAGTCGTAGGTAACCTTCTTGCTGGCGATGGATTTTTCGAGGGCGCTGATGATCAGGTCGGCGGCTTCCTTCCAGCCCATGTGGCGCAGCATCATCTCGGCCGAAAGGATCTCGGAACCGGGGTTCACATAGTCCTTGCCGGCGTACTTGGGCGCCGTGCCGTGCGTGGCCTCGAACATGGCCACGGTGTCGCTCATGTTGGCGCCCGGCGCGATGCCGATGCCGCCGACCTGGGCGGCCAGCGCGTCCGAGATGTAGTCGCCGTTCAGGTTCAGCGTGGCCACGACCGAATACTCCGCAGGGCGCAGGAGGATCTGCTGCAGGAAGGCATCGGCAATGCTGTCCTTGACGGTGATGTCACGGCCGCTTTTCGGGTTCCTGAACTTCATCCAGGGGCCACCATCGATCAGCTCGGCGCCGAACTCCTTTTGCGCGAGCCCGTAGCCCCAGTCGCGGAAGCCACCTTCGGTGAACTTCATGATGTTGCCCTTGTGCACCAAGGTGACGCTCGGCTTGTCGTTGTCGATCGCATATTGGAAGGCCTTGCGCACCAGCCGCTCGGTGCCCTCGCGCGAGACCGGTTTCACGCCAATGCCCGACGTGTCCGGAAAACGGATTTTCTTGACGCCCATCTCGTCCTGCAGGAACTTGATGAGCT
>SDZE01000291.1 GCA_004173095.1 Bradyrhizobiaceae bacterium | reverse complement strand
AAGCCGGCGAACTGGATGAACGCGTAGTCGACTTCGGTGTAACCACCGGCGATCGATTCACGATCCTGCAGGAAGTCGAACTGGATGTTCGCGTAGGTACGGACCACACCGTATTCGGTGGCGGTACGGGTGTCCGTGGTCAGGTTGATACGCTCACGGGTTGAGTAGTAGTTCTGCGTGAAAACGCCCGAACCGCCAGCGCCACCCTGCCAGAACGGCACGTCGTAGGTGCCGCCATTGAAGGCAACGTCCAAACGGATCGCGCCGCCGATCTTGACGCAGGTGTCGGTGCCCGGGATGTAGTAGAAGCCTGCGCCGTAGAGCGAGCAGACCTTCACGTATTCAACGGCCTTGGCTTTGACCGGAAGGTCAGCTGCCTGGGCGCCGCCGATGGCGATCAAACCCGCTGCCGAGCCGAGAATCAGGCTCTTAAGATTCGTCATGTAAACCTCCAAGTTGCTAATTGGGAAGGTTCCGTTTCCGCCAAACTCGCCCGAAGGCTAAGCCCGATGGATGGTTCCCCCACTCCCCAAACCAACCGCCGGAGTGCTTCGCGCTTTCGGAAACCCGCATCACGCGAGACACTCTAGCGAACCACTTCAACGGGACGATCACGGGTTTGCCCCATCGCCGCCACAGAGAATGCATCCGCAATTCTTAGAAGCAAAATACTTTATGTACTCAGGTAACTTTTCCGCGATGCAGTGTGGTTTCCGCGCCACACGGCTCAAAGTGGAAATCCGGTGCACAATTATTTGATCTCGTTATGTATTTTACAAGATTACGGGCTATGGGAATGCTGACATACCGCAATCGTCCCATTCCATGGCGCCCTCTTCGTATATGACCGTACCCGCAGATATCGACGAAGACGGCAAGAATCGGGAGATTGTCCGGCAGTTTCTCTGGGACATCGCGGCGATCAACATTCATCTGGATGAGATTCGGCACTTCTGGGCCAAGGAATTGGGCATCAGCGGGCCGCAATGGATGATCCTGATGGCCGTGAGCGACCTCGATGGCGGCAACGGCGTGCCGGTCAAGGACGTCTCGGCCATGCTGCACGTGGACCCATCCTTCGTCACCACCCAATCCAAGATGCTGGAGAAGAACGGCTTCGTGCGCCGGGTGCCGTCGCGCCAGGATGCGCGAGTGGTGCTGATGTCGCTGTCGGACAAGGCCAGCAAGAAAATCGCCAAGCTGGGATCGCGGCGCGACTCGCTCAGCGACTTCGTGCTGTCCGATTTCGACAACAAGGCGCTGATCCAGTCGAAAATAAACTCGTTGGCGATGGTCGGATTGTCGCGCTGAGCATGCGCCGCTGCGGTTTCGGCAGCGGAAAACACCTTCAATTCGACATCGCGACCGCTTGCCGCCAGAGCCTTGCAGCACCGCGCGACATGGCCGGCATCGAGCCAGTCGCGCTCGCCCAACGCCACCAGCATCGGACACTTCACCTGGGTCGCCGAGCTGCTGCGGCACAGCCGCACGACATCGTCGCCGAGTTCATTCGGGATCGGTTCCGCGCCATACATTCGCGAGGCCAGGAACGCCCGCTCATGCAGGTCCCAAATGCCGGCATCGCAGACGGCCGCGGCAAAGCGTGGATCGAAGCTGGCGCCGCGTGTCGCGATAGCGGCACCGAGACCATCGCCCAGAATCACGATCTTGCGCGCATTCACGTCGCGACGAGCCTGCAGGACGTCGATCCAGCCGCTGATCGCCGTCTCGATATCGTAACGGCCGAAGCCTTCGTCGAGTCCCCGCCGATGGCCATGCCCGGGCAGGTCGATCAGCAATAGTGCCAGGCCGCGCTCATGCGCGTAGCGCGGCATCCGGCACAGATATTCGTCCTTGTGCTGCTCCGGCCCGCCGACACACACCACCACCGGCACCTTGCGGCCCGCGCGCCCGGCGGGCGGCAGGAAATAGCCCTGCAAGGGGTTTCGCTCTCCCCACGGCAACGCGACGATTTCGCCGGCCGGGTTGGCGTTCGTCAGATAAAGCCTGGAACAGGCCATCATCTGGGCAATGGCCGCAGCTTGCCTGGAATCGTCGACCGCCATGAAGGTCTGGGCCGTGCGATAATAATTCGCGGCTCGCAGCCAATTGCTCAGCGCGGTCGGGATATGGCCTCTGGCACTGGCGATGTCTCCACGCGACTTGTTGAGATCGGCAGCCTTCTTCCACTGGGTGTACCAGCTCTCCTCGCAAGCGGGATCGATGCTGCGCGCCGCCAGCAGGCATTCCGAAACCGTGCTCCCGCCATCCTGCGCGGCACCGAGCAGGCGCAGGAACTGGAGCGAATAGTCCTCGTTGGCGGGCCACTGCATCCAGCCACGCGCGTCGAAGGACGGAAGCACTTCCTCGGCTGCGATCTGCGTCATTTCCCCGGCGTCGTTGTCTGTGGATGTCGGCCCTGGGTCACGGCCAAGGCCGATCTCGGGCGACCCACCGGCCACATGGAAGGTACGCGTTACATCTTCGGCAACTGCGCATCTCGAACGCTAGCCCAGTTCTGCCGTGGCTCAAAGCGGATGTGACACTTTTCTGACGGCAGACTGCGGCCTTGCGACGCGCGTGTTTGCCCCGCATCGAGCAAAGCGCCGCTAGATCTCCGATCTCAGAATCGCCCGCGCCAGCGTCTGCGCTCGCGGGACGATGCTGTCGATATCCAGCCATTCGAGCTCGGTGTGGACATTGCCGCCGACCGGGCCGAGGCCGCACAGCGTCGCCGTTCCCATGCTTGCGGTGAAGCCGGAATCCGCGCATCCGCCGGCGAATTCACCGTCCAGCGTGGCGAGGCCGGAATCCACGGCGGCGGCCTGATAGGTCTTGAACATCCCTTTCGCTGCTGCATCCTGGACAAGCGGCAGAAACTCGCCATCAACATGGAGTTTGGCACTCGTGCCGGCGACGCTGGATGTCGCCATGATGGTTTCGATCGCCTGCATGATCACGGCGCGATCGGCCGGTTCGACATAGCGGAAGTCGATCTCGCCGGACGCATAGGGCGCCGTGGTGTTGACCGACTGCCCCCCGGACACCAGCCCCACATTCAGCGTGATGCCCTTCTCCATGTTGGTGAGCGCGTGGATCTGGACCACCTTGTGCGCGAGTTCGCCGATGGCGCTGACGCCGACCGCGAAATTATTGCCGGAATGCGCGGCCTTGCCGAACACCTCGAAGCGCATGAACACGCCGCCTTTGCGGCCGGTGACGATATTGCCGGACGGCCGACCGGGCTCTGAATTATAGACCGCACGGGCCGCGCGTCCCTCGCGCTCGATGATCGGCCGGGACGCACGCGACGCGATCTCTTCATCGCCCGTGATCAACACCTTGATGGGATGCGGCGCGGCATCGAATTTGTTCAGCGCCGCAGCGACGAAGACGTTGATGACGACGCCGGCCTTCATATCGGCGACGCCGGGGCCATAAGCCTTGTTGTCCCTGATCGTGAACGGACGCTTCGCCACTTCGCCCTTCGGGAAAACCGTGTCGCGATGGCCGAGCAGCAGTACCGGCTTTTCGTTGCTTCCCGGTTTGGCGACGAAGCCATGCACGGCGTCACCGTAGATATCGTTTGGCTCGCGCCAGGTTTCGATTCCATGCTCGGCCAAATGCTGCTGGAAGCGCTCGCCTACGGCATCGACGCCGGCTTTGTCGTAGGAGCCGGAGTCGATGTTCACGACATCGCGCAACAGATCGATCATCGGCTGCCGCTGCGACGCCAGCCATTCGACGACCAGCGCCTCGGAATTGGAAGTCATCGGAGTTTTCATTTCATGTTGGCGCGCATCATGCGCGCGATGTTTTCGCCGATCACCACGGTGGTGAAATGGGTGTTGGCGCGGCAGTCCGCCGGCATGATCGAGGCATCGGCGACGCGCAGGCCCGCCACGCCTTTCACGGTGCCGTCGGGATTGACGACGCCGTCGTTGCGATCGAAACCGGTCATGCGACATGTGCCGGCGGCATGCTGGATATCGCCGGTCTCGCGGCGGAGCACGGCTTCGAGTTCGTCCGTCGGCAGTGCCGCCGCCTGCTGCATGGTGAGCCCGCCTTCGGCGAGGCCGATCCAATCCGAGATGCCGGTCAGCGCCGGATTGGCCGTGATCACGGCCAACCGCTTCACCGCATCGACCATCCGCGCCATGTCGCGCGGATCGGCCAGCATGTTTTCTTCGACGACGGGATCGACCGAGGCGTCACGCGACGCCAATTGCAGCGTGCCACGCGAATAGGCGCGGTAGAGGCCGGCACCGATCGCGCCGGGATTGCCGATGCCACGGTGGTTGAACGCAATGAAGATCATGTCCCGGCGGCCGTCGTCGAGGCCGGACGAATAGGTCACGCAGCAATTGGTATGCCGGGTGTCGCGGTCCGTCGGCGCGATGTCATCGTGCGTCTTGATCAGCGTACGGAACAGCGGATGGTCGAAGAAATGCCGGCCAACAGGGAGATCGCGTTCGACGGCAATTCCCATGGCCTGCAGATCGGCCGCCGGACCGATGCCCGAGCGCAACAGGATCGCCGGACTGTGGATCGCGCCGCCGCACAGCACGATCTCGCGGGCGGAGATTTGCCTGGTGCCTCCGCCATCGACATGCACGACGACGCCGGTGGCGCGACCATCGGTGATGATCACCCGGTCGACCAATGCATGCCCCTGGATGTCGAGATTGGGACGGTCCCGCGCCGGCTCGAGATAGCCCTCATTGGTCGAGATGCGGCGCAGGTTGCGGCTATTGATGGGATAACAGGCAACGCCCTCGCCATCCGGCCCGTTGACGTCGTCGCACCATTTGTAGCCGGAGGCCAGCGCGGCATCGCGCAAGCCTTTATCGATCGGTCCCCACGTCTCCGGCGGCGCGCGATAGACCGGCAGCGGCCCGCCGCGACCATGGCCGGGCGCGTCGCCGCTCTCCTCGTCGTCCTCGATCATCGCAAACAGCGGCATGACCTCTTTGGCCGACCAGCCGGTGCAACCGAGATCGGCCCATTCGTCGAACGCATCGGCCACGCCGCGAATCGCGATCTGGCCGTTCATCATGGACGAGCCGCCGAGCCCCTTGCCGCGCCAGTAGAAGCGCTGGTCCTGCGACGCCACACGGCGCGAGTGCAGATCCGGCCACTGCCACTTCTGCTGAAATTCGCGCTGGTGGATGATCGGGATCGGATTGGCCGTCGTGACTTCCCATGGCGCATCCGCCGCCCGCCAGTCGAGGCCGGCTTCGAGCAGCAGCACGCGGGTCTGTGGATTTTCGCTGAGGCGGGCGGCCATGACGGCGCCGGCCGAGCCGCCGCCGACGACGATCACATCATACATCAAAACGCTTCTTCCTCACGAGTGGCCCAGCATGACGGGAGCGTCATGCGACACGGCCTCGTTTGCAAGAACTATTCCCGAATGCAAGCGACTGACGATGTGCCGCGGTCGCAATCACGCATGGCGAGGCCAACAGACAGCGCGATGCCTCGCGCAAAGCATCGCTTCAGCGCGACTCATCGGCGGGTCGAGCGGGCGGATCGTCATCGAGGATCGCGCGCCATCCGGCACCTTCGAGATCGTCATACTGGCCGGATCTCAGCGCCCACAGGAAGCCCCACAGACCGAGACCTCCGAGTGCCAGCGCCAATGGAATCAGGAAGATGAGCGATTGCATGGGAAAACCTATTTGAGGACCACGCGATTGCGCGACAGAAACACGCGTTCGCCGTTGCGATCGCCTTCCAGCACCAGATCCCACTGCCCGGCTGCGAGTTGCGCAACGCGGCCGCGATAGGCCGCGGCACCGGTCGCCGTCAGGTCGACCACCTGATCCAGGCGCCGGTCGGCCGGCCGCTCCAGCCGCCCGGCGAAGACGACACCCGTCAGCGGCTTGCCGTCACGGTCGCGCGCCTCCACGCGGACGGAAGCCGCGCCGTCACCGTCCCGGATCACTTGGGCATTGACCGCCCATCCGCGCGCCACCTGCGCGCGCGCGGCCACAATCTCGTTGCCATAAGCAAGGCTGGCGACATAAGGGCTGTCCACCTCGGTGCCAGGCAGGGTGTCGATGGCGAGCTTCATCATCACCGCATTGATGCCGATGATGATGCCAAAGAACACGATCAGGCAGATCAGCACCATGCGCCCGGTGATAGGACGGCCGGATACGACGGTAGGCGTGGCAGCGTTCATCATCACAGGTTCCTTCACGGCATCACAAAATTGTCGCCGGCAGTGGCAGTCTCGCCGGTCGCGACGTCGGTGACGCGCACGGTCAGCGGTGTCGATCCAGCCGCAGATGCCGGCGCCGACACCAGGAGGCGCAATTC
>SDZE01000622.1 GCA_004173095.1 Bradyrhizobiaceae bacterium | reverse complement strand
GGCAAGCAGCTGTTCAACAGCAAGATCCGCATCATCGACGATCCCCTGCGCGTGCGCGGCCTGCGCTCGCAGAGCTTTGACGCCGAGGGTGTGGCGACAGTGAAGCGTGCGTTGATCGACGATGGCGTGCTGACCACGTGGCTGCTCGATTGCGCCACCGCGCGCGAACTCGGCATGCAGACGACCGGCCACGCCCATCGCGGCGTGTCGTCGTCGCCGTCCCCCGGCGCCTACAACCTGCATATGGAAGCGGGCGACGTCTCGCCGGAAGACCTGATCGCCGACATCAAGGAAGGCTTCTACGTCACCGACCTGATCGGCTCCGGCGTCAATGGCGTCACCGGCGATTACAGCCGCGGCGCCGGCGGGTTCTGGATCGAAAACGGCAAGCTGACTTATGCGGTGAGCGAGATCACCATTGCCGGTCATCTGTTCGAGATGTTCAAGTCGCTGACCCCGGCCAACGATCTCACCTTCAAGCATGGCGTCAACGCGCCGACCGTGCGCGTCGAGGGGCTGACGATTGCCGGGCGGTGAAGCATCGACGCAGATGATGCGCGACTTCGCGCTGATGGAGCAGACCGTCCGCGAGGCCGGCGCCCTCGGCCTTGCGATGTTTCGCACCGAGTTGCGCAAATGGACCAAGGGCGAATCGTCGCCGGTGTCCGAGGCCGACATCGCGGTCAACGACCTGATCGAACAGCGTCTACGCAGCGCCACGCCGGATTACGGCTGGTTGTCGGAGGAGAGCGTCGATGGTGATGCCAGGCTCGGCAAGCCGCTGACATGGATCATCGATCCCATCGACGGCACCCGCAGCTATCTCGCCGGCCGCGACGACTGGTGCGTGTGTGTCGCACTGGTGCAGGATCACCGCCCGGTGATGGCCGCGGTCTATGCGCCGTCCACAGATGAATTTTTCGTCAGCCTGCGTGGGCAGGGTGCCACCTGCAACGGCCGGCCGGTCCAGGCCACGGCCGGAATCGATCTCGATTTTACCCGCGTTGCCGGGCCGAAACCGCTGGTCGAGCGCCTGAC
>SDZE01000225.1 GCA_004173095.1 Bradyrhizobiaceae bacterium | reverse complement strand
CGCCGCTGCTTGTGCCATTGTCCGCACGGTGCTGGCACTTGGCCACAGCCTGCGCATTCCGGTGCTGGCCGAAGGCATCGAGACATCGGCGCAGTGGCGCTTTCTGCTGGGCGAAGGTTGCGACAAGGGCCAAGGCTATCACTTCGCACGACCGGTGCCGCTGGCGCAGCTGCCTGTCACCCGCGATGCCGCAACGGCCTTGGCACTGGCGGAAATGCGAACTGCGGCCGCCTGCGAGACCATGGCGATCGCTGCGGCGTAGGCACCGCAGCGATCCCTCATGACGGGGTAAGCGTAAGCCCCCTCAGTTGGCCGCGAAGCAATACAGCAGGCCGTCGCCGCCGGTGCTCTTGAGGTCGTTCTGCGAGCAGCCGCCGTCGGGGCCGCGCGACGGATGCGACGTATTCCACGATTTCGCCGGCGGTTCTTCATTGAGGCCGATGCGATCGATATGGCCGACCATGGCGGCGCCCTGGGTGCTGCTCGTCCAGTTCTTGCAGGTGCGATCATCGGTGCCGGCGAAAGCGGTGCCGTCGGCCTGTGACCCCGTCAACACGTCATGGCGATTCGGCGTGTCGCCGCGGCCATTGATGACTTCACCCTTTTCGCTGAGCGAGTTCTGCTTGTTGAGCGCGTTGTTGGCGCTGTGCAGATCGGCCACGTCCTTGGCGACCACGGTGCCCTTGGCGTTCTTCCACGGGCCATTGCCGATGCGGTCCTTGGCGTTGACGGCCGGCTTGCCGTCGGCAGCCTGGGTCGAGAGATACGCGCGCCATGTCTTGGCTCCGGCGCCCGCCGCCTGTGCCAGCGTCTGGCAATGATTGTCTGCGCCGGCGAGACCACCGAGATTGCCGCCATTGCCGATGCCGTTGCTGGTGACGAAGAAACTCGTATCGGCACCCTGCGCCGCGGCAGGCAGGCTGCTGAATGAGCTCACAGCGGCGCTGAGCGCGATGCAACACAGCGCTTTCGAAATGACGGTCATGGCTTCCTCCAATGGATTTTTTTGCACAAACAGATTCGGTCGCGAAGACCGCAAACACACCAACACATCAACCGGTGGATTATTCCACGCGCGCGGATGCGATGCCACAGCCCGCATCAAACAAAAGCGCCGCGGTTTCCCGCGGCGCTTCGCATCGATCGAACTGGCGGGCGTTACGCCTGCTGAATCGCCGAGACTTCCCAGTTACCGCCATTGCTGCGGATGAAGGTCCACACCTCGGTGGCTTCGGTCGGGGTCTCGCTGCCGGCGACGAGGCGGTTGGTGCCGCGCTCCAGCGTCTTGTCGACCAGCGAGAAGCGCATCGCCACGCTGGCATATTCGTCGTTGCCTTCGCGCCAGGCTTCCGCGAGGTCGCCCTGCAGCAGCTTGACGTCCGACACCTTGTTGATGTCGTTGGCGGCCTTGTTCTCCGCCAGGTCCTTGGCGAAATACGAGGTCATTTCCGGCGTCGCCAGCTTGCCGAGCGCGTCGACGTCCTCATTCGACCAGGCGGCCTGGATATCGCCGAGCAGGCGCTCGAAGGCTTCATAATCGTTCGGGCCGATCTCGACCGGACGCTCGTCCTGACGCTGTGCACCGAAGCCGAAGCCACCGAGCGCACTGCGCGGAGCGGCCTGCGGCGCATCCTGCGGCGACGTGCCGTAAGCGTGGTTGGTCTGCGCAGCCGGGTTCGGCTGGGCGTTGTACTGCTGCGCACCGGTTTCCGGACCAGCATAGGCCGAAGCCGTCTGGTTCTGGTTACGGCGCTGCCACCACTTCATGGCCAGGCGGACGACGATCACGATCAGAGCCACCTGCAGCAGCAGGCCGATGATCGAGGCAAAGCCGCCGAGACCGCTCAGCAGACCACCGCCGAACAGCATGCCAAGCAGGCCTGCGCCGAGGAAGCCGGCCGCGAGGCCGCCGAGCATGCCCATGCCCGGACGGTTGAAGAACCCACCCTTGGCGGCAGCACCGGCCGCGGCCGGGCCGGCCATGCCGGGAGCGCCCGGCTGCTGCATGGTGCGGTTCATCGGCTGCGCTGCATTGGGCGCAGTGGCCGTGCCCGGTGTCGGCGCGAACGTCTTGGAGCCGCGCGAACCGAAGCTGCTGCGGCCGCCGCCCGGACGTGCATCGGCCATCGTGGAGACAACAATTGCGAGCGGCATCGCCAGCGCCATAACAACGGCGAGCGTCTTGATCGCGCCGCGCATGCTGAACGTGAAAGTCATGTCTTTTCCCTCAATCCCCGGCAGGGGGAAATCGTCCTTAAGATGGCTACGCCGCAGGAAAAAGAAAGCGCGCTTCCTGCCGCACGGCTGCGGCCCTCGGTCGCGGGTTTAGGACGGTTCTAGCGCGCGAAAAGCTGTGATTTGAGTGACTTATGCTGCGGCGCGGTGGAAAATGGCGCCGTTAGTCCGGCGCCATGGTGTCTTTGACCTTCTCGATGAGGGCGCTGAGCGCGAAGGGTTTTGCCAGGAAGGCGAACTGCTGATTCTCCGGCAGGCTCTTCTCGAACGCCTCTTCGGCATAGCCGGACACGAAGATGATCTTCAGCTCGGCATTGCGCGCCCGCATTTCCTTGAGCAGCGTCGGGCCGTCCATCTCCGGCATGACCACGTCGGAAACCACGAGGTCGATGGCGCCGTTGTGCTCCTCGAACATCTCGATGGCCTCGATGCCGTTGGAGGCCTCGACCACCGTGTAACCGCGCGAGCGGAGCCCGCGGGCATTCAGGCTGCGCAAACCCTCCTCGTCCTCGACCAGCAGGATCGTGCCCTGCCCGGTGAGATCGGCTTTCGGCTTGGCGGCCTCCTTCGCCGCAATGGCGGCTGCGATGGCGGGATCGGGCGCGGCTTCCTTGTCCTGATGATGGCGCGGCAGGAAGATCCGGAACGTGGTGCCCTGCCCTTCCTTGGAGTCAACATAGACGAAGCCGCCGGTCTGCTTGACGATGCCATAGACCGTGGACAGGCCGAGACCGGTGCCCTTGCCGACATCCTTGGTGGAAAAGAACGGCTCGAAAATCTTCTCGACGATATCGGCGGGAATGCCGGTCCCGGTATCGGTGACAGCAATCTCGACATAGTCGGCGACGGGCATGCCTTTATAGGCGAGCTTCTCGGCCTGGTCGGCAGACACATTGCCGGTGCGCATGGTGAGCGAGCCGCCATCGGGCATGGCGTCACGCGCATTGACCGTGAGATTCACGATCACCTGCTCGAACTGCGAAATATCCACCTTCACCGGCCACAGATCGCGGCCGTGGATGACTTCGAGCTTCACCTTTTCGCCGATCAGGCGCTTCAGCAGCAGATCGATATCGGACAGCGCATCGCCGAGATTGAGCACCGTCGGACGCAGCGTCTGCCGGCGTGAGAACGCGAGCAGCTGGCGCACCAGCGTCGCCGCGCGCGTCGCGTTCTGCTTGATCTGCATGATGTCCTGGAACGACGGATCGGTCGGCTTGTGCGCGTTCAGCAGGAAGTCGTTGGCCATCATGATGGCCGAGAGCACGTTGTTGAAGTCATGTGCGATGCCACCGGCCAGCTGGCCGATGGTGTCCATCTTCTGCGCCTGATTGACCTGATTTTCCAGCGCACGGCGCTCGGTGGTCTCCAGCATGTAGACGATGGCGGCTTCGGCCTCGCGCTCTTCCTCCTGCACCGCGGTGACGAAGAACTGGCCCCAGCGCTCCTTGGTCCCCGCGAGTTGCAGTTCGATCGGCGCGATATCGCCCTGCCCCTGCCCGGCCTGCGCGATGGGCGCGAGCAATTGCGCACGATCGCGTTCGTTCAATGCGGCCAGGATCGATTTGTTGACATTGCCGCTGTCGCTGAGCGTCTGCGCCAGCTTGGCGAAGCGCGCATTGCCGCGCACCACGTTGCCGGTGAGATCGACGGTGGCGATGGCCATCGGCGTATGATCGAAGAAGCGCATGAAGCGCACTTCGGCCGCGCGTTGCGGATCGGAGCGTTCGTCGCGGGCACGGCTGATGACCAGCGTGCGCGACGCTCCGGGCACGCCATCGGCGCCAAAAGCCAGCTTGTGATAGAGCCGCACCGGCACGGTCTTGCCACCGCGTTGCTTGAGATCGACATCGAAGACTTCGGTTTTCACTTCGCCCGGAATCGGCACGATGGAGGTGAGCAGCGAGGCGCCATCGCCGGACACGATGTCCGTCAGTTTGAGGCCGCCGGAGCCGATTTCGGCCAGATCGTGATCGAGCAGATTGGCAAGCGTCGCATTGACATAGACCAGCTCGCCCTTCGGATTGACCGAGAAGAAGCCGCACGGCGCGTGATCGAGATATTCGATCGCATGCTGCAATTCCTGGAACACGTCTTCCTGATGCTGGCGATCGCGGCTGATGTCGGCCACCGACCAGACCGTCGACTTCGCCTCGCGCTTGCTGGCGCCGAGCGGACGCACGCGCATGCGCAACCAGCGTCCGTGGGAGCCATCGGCCACGGTGACGCGGACCTCCTCCTGCTGGCGCTTGCCCTCGCGGGCAGCTTTAAGCAGACGGAACACGGCTTCGGAGACATCGGGATTGCCGATGAAGACACGCTCGACCGGCCGCGCCTCCTGCACCGAGGTGGCTCCGGTCAGTGTCAGATAGGCGGCATTGGCATAGACGACGTGGCCATGGGCGTCGGTGACGGCGATGCCGTCGAAGGCGCCATTGGTGATGGAGCGCATGATCGGATCTTCGGGAGCGCGCTCCGCGAAGCGCATGATGCCCGCCGCAAAGGCGAACAGCATGAACAACCCGACCATGGCCAGCAGCGCCAGCAATGCCAGGATATAGGGCTGCGCCTGGGCGCGACCGAGCGTCATGAAAGCAACGGCACAACCGACGATCGCCGCTGCGATCAGCAGCACCAGCACGATGCTGCCGCTGCGGCGCACGGGCTCCTGGTTGGCCTTGGTTTCCGCCAACGCGGTCTGGCCATCGGGGTCGGTCTCGACGCTCATCGGACGGGGCAGCCTATCTATCGTGGTGACAAAGCGCGTGGTGACGACGCGCTCGCGCAGGTCCTGAGTGCCCTAACCGGCCGGGCGCACGCAAGCGTTTCTGGGGCTTCCTGGCGCTCAAACGAC
>SDZE01000122.1 GCA_004173095.1 Bradyrhizobiaceae bacterium | reverse complement strand
CGGCAAGCCGTCCCGTGAACTAACCCTCCACCAAATTGGCCCCAAGGCGACGCCGCAGGCAAGCCGAGCAGTTCGCGAGATACCGCGGATCCGGCTCAGCCGGTCCGCCGGTATCGCCCCCGGCAGGGGGAAGGCGAAGCGGACACGAAGTGCCGCGCAGCCTGGGGGCGAGCCAGTGATACCGCGGATCCGGCTCAGCCGGTCCGCCGGTATCGCCCCCGGCAAGGCGAAGGCGACACTGAGTGCGCCGCAGCCTGGGGGCGAGCAACAATCAAAGTGAGTAGTACATGTCGAACTCGACCGGATGCGTGGCCATGCGGAAGCGCGTGACCTCCTGCATCTTGAGCTCGATGTAGGCATCGATGTAGGCGTCGGTGAAAACACCGCCCTTGGTCAGGAAAGCACGATCCTTGTCGAGGTACTCCAGTGCCTGGTCGAGGCTGTGGCACACGGTCGGAATCAGCGCGTCTTCTTCCGGCGGCAGATGGTAGAGGTCCTTGCTCGCGGCTTCGCCCGGATCGATCTTGTTCTCCACACCGTCCAGGCCGGCCATCAGAAGCGCCGCGAAACCGAGGTACGGGTTCATCAGCGGATCCGGGAAACGCGCCTCGACGCGGCGGCCCTTCGGATTCGCCACGAACGGAATGCGGATCGAGGCCGATCGGTTCTTGGCCGAATAGGCCAGCTTGACCGGCGCCTCGAAACCGGGCACCAGGCGCTTGTAGCTGTTGGTGCCGGGATTGGTGATGGCGTTGAGCGCGCGGGCGTGCTTGATGATGCCGCCGATATAGTGCAGCGCGAACTCGCTCAGGCCGGCGTAGCCGTCGCCCGCGAACAGGTTCTTGCCGTCCTTCCAGACCGACTGGTGAACGTGCATGCCGGAGCCGTTGTCGCCGACGATGGGCTTGGGCATGAAGGTGGCGGTCTTGCCGTAGGCATGGGCCACGTTGTGGATCACGTACTTCTGCAGCTGGACCCAGTCGGCGCGCTGGATCAGCGTGCTGAACTTGGTGCCGAGCTCCATCTGGCCGGCGTTGGCCAC
>SDZE01000028.1 GCA_004173095.1 Bradyrhizobiaceae bacterium | reverse complement strand
CCATGCCGCTCGATCCCGCACTTCGCGCCAAGATCATCGATGCCGTCGACAAGGGTTTCGACGCGCAGGTCAAATTCACGCAGGACATGGTTCGCCATGTCTCCACCCGCGGCAACGAACATACGATGCAGGACTTCATGTATCGCGCGTTCAAGCAACGCGGCTACAAGACGGAGCGCTTCGAGATGGACCGCACAGCGCTCGGTCAGCATCCCGGCAGCGGCGCCTGGGACGAGTTTCACTCGACCGCGCCAATCGTGGTCGCCACGCACTATCCGCGCCAGGACAAGGGCCGCTCGCTGATCATGCAGGGTCACGTCGACGTGGTGCCGGAAGGCCCGCATGACATGTGGACCACGCCACCCTACGATCCGGTGATCCAGGGCGACTGGATGCAGGGCCGCGGCGCCGGCGATATGAAGGCTGGCTGCGCCTCCAACATTTTTGCGCTCGATGCGCTGAAGAGCCTGGGCCTGCAGCCGGCTGCGACGGTCTACCTGCAATCCGTCGTGGAAGAGGAATCGACCGGCGACGGCGCCCTGATGACGCATCTGCGTGGCTACAAGGCCGATGCCGTGGTGGTGTCGGAGCCCTCGCACGAGACCATCACGCGCGCCAATATCGGCGTGGTCTGGTTTCAGGTCGAAGTCCGCGGCGTGCCGGTTCACGTGCAGCGCATGGGCACCGGCGCCAATGCCATCGACGGCGCGTATCGCATCATCGGCGAATTACGCAAGCTGGAAGCCAAATGGAACGCCACCAAGGATCAGCACGCGCACTTCAAGAACATCGAGAAGCCGGTCAACCTCAACATCGGCAAGATCGCCGGTGGCGACTGGGCCTCGTCGGTGCCGGCCTGGTGCAAGGTGGATTTCCGGATCTCGCTGTTGCCCGGCAAGACCGCCGAAGCCGCGAAGAAGGAAATCACCGACTGCGTCGCCGCCTTCGCGCATCAGGACCCGTTCCTGTCGAACATTCCGCCGACCGTGACTTTCAACGGCTTCCAGGCCGAAGGCTATGAGTTGAAGCCGGGGTCGGATGCGGAAGCCACGCTGGCGGCCGCGCATGAAGCGGTGTTCGGGCAGAAGCCGAAGCCGGAAATCTCGCTCGCTTATCTCGACAGCCGCGTCTATGCGCTGTTCGACAATGTGCCGACGCTCAATTACGGCTGCATCTCGCGCGGCGTCCATGGCTTCGACGAAGGCGTCAACCTGCCCTCGCTGAAGAAGACGACGACGGCGCTGGCGCTGTTCATCGCGGAATGGTGCGGCGTGGAAGAGATCAAGGCCTGATCATCCGCGACTCACGCAGCAGCGGCGACGCCTGGCGTTGCCGCTGCTACCGATCATCTCGCTCATCGCTGCCAGTTACAAATGCCGCCGGACCGGCACGGCCAGGTCTGGATCCGGGTGTCTGCAGCATTGGCATCGAGCGGGTTGCTCCGCGGCCGAGCGACCCGCGAGCGCGCAGGCGGCTGTGACCGCTTGGCCACCGCGTTACGCGCGGGCTTCGCCACCGGCACGGCTTTCTCGGCGACAGCCTCGTCGGCGGCCGCATCGAGCGCATTCTTGGCATCCGCGCGCGCTTCGATCGGATATGGCTCAAACCGCGCACCGGGCCCGATCGGCTTCGGCGACAACAGCGCCTTCTGCAGATCCAGCATGAAGAATTCGCTGGCCTTGTAGGTCGTCGCGGCAGCGGCGCTTTGCGCAGCCGCGCTACCCGTCAGCAGGCCAAGGCCGACGGCGGCCAGGGTCAAATATCTCAGCGTCATCTGTACCCTCCTGAGGCACGTCCGGCTTCCGGGAAATGACTGGGGTCTCTGGGTCCAAAACAGGATCAAGACTAAATCTAGGAACTGACTAACCGGATCACCACCCCAGGTGTTCCCCGGGCGGACCTGCATACGGGTATTTCTGCCGGTAAGCCTAATTAACCCGCGGCAACCGCTGATTGATCCAGAGCAATGCACGATGCCCCCACCGGCGGGACACTGCCTGCAATCACAGCAGCAGGAGATCGCGATGACATCCGCGCCGTCTTACCCGGTGGTATCGTATTGGCTCGATCGGTTCAGCGAGTGGCTCAAGCAGAGCCGCCAGCTCCATGAACTCGGTCAGCTCGACCGCGGCGAATATAGCCGTATGGCGCATGAACTGGGCCTTGCGCCAAGCGATCTGGAAAGGCTTGTGCGCCGCGGCTTCGATGGCGCCGAGGAGCTTCCGCAGATGCTGCGTGCGCTCGGTTTCGACGAGACGGCGATCAACCGGATCGCGCCGCCGCTGCTGATGGAAATGCGTCACGCCTGCACGGGCTGTGGCCACAAGAACGATTGTCACGCCCACCTCGCCGCCAAGACCGCAGCCGCGCATTACGAAGAGTTCTGCGCCAACGCCAATGATATCACGTTGATGCGGGCCAGGCAGGATCGGGGAACGCATACTCCTTTGCCGTCGGCGGACTCGCGCGAAGCGCCGGCCCGGTAAGCTTAATCGGTTAGGTTAAGACCCGATCCACGTTGCAGTGAACACCACGTTTTATATGGTCGATCCGTGCCGGGCAGCGTGGATGCGGAAGTCGCTTTCCCGTTCTCGAATTTCAATGTCCGGCACGGGACCGCCGTGTTTACCTGCGTCGGCGGTCCCCCCTTCCGGCTTGACCATTTCGAACAGCAATTCAAACGTCGTTTAGTTACACATGAGCGGACGTCTCGCGGTTGCTAGCAACTTCGTCCGCAGTCGATCGCGACCGCGCTGCATCGCAATACGTGCTGTTTGATAGCTGTGCGAACGACGGCTTTGCTTTGCGCGATCGCGCGCAATGATACTTGACTTGCGTGCAAAGCAATTGGCAGTCTGCTCCCATACAAAAAGCATCGGGCAATGGACCCGGATGCCGTCCAGGGAGAGAACGCATGAGCTCATTTCTGAGGCCGCTCGCGGCTGCCAGTATGATTGTTGCAGGCACGCTCGCTTCGACAGCGCCGACCATGGCGCAGCAGCCGATCAAGATCGGCCTTCCTACTTCCATCCAGCTTCAAGTCGGCCGCGATACGCAAAATGCTGCGAAAATGGCCATCGAGGAAATCAACGCCAAAGGCGGATTGCTTGGCCGCAAGCTTGAAATCGTCGTCGCCGACGAGACCGAGAATCCCGAGCAAGGCATCGCCGCCATCAAGAAGCTGACGGCTGACGAAAAGGTCGATGTGCTGATCGGCGGCTATACGTCGGGCGTCACGCTGGCGCAGCTACCACATATTTCAAACGCCAAGACGATCTATCTCGGTGTCGGCGCCGCGTCGCCGTCGATCACCGCGAAGGTGAAGTCCGATTACGAGAACTACAAATATATCTTCCGGGTGTCGCCGATCCATGCCGGCCATCAGGCCCGCGCGCTGGTCGATTTCATCAACGGCAAGCTGAAGGGCGAAATGGGCCTGAAGAAAGTGGCCATCGTCGGCGAGAACGCCAAATGGGTGCAGGATCTCGTGCCGATCCTGAAGAAGGGCGCCGTGGAAGGCGGCACCGAAGTGCCGCTGTCGGAATTCTTCGACACGTCGACCTCGGACTTCTCGCCGCTGTTCGCCAAGGTGAAGAATTCAGGCGCGCAATATCTGATCGTGATCCTGTCGCACGCCTCCTCGGACATCTTCGTCAAGCAATGGCATGATGCCCAGGTGCCGATCCCGATCGGCGGCATCGATGTGAAGAGCCAGGACGCGGACTTCTTCACCCGTGTCAGCGGCAAGGCCTTGGCCGAGACCGTCGGCCTGTTCGCCACCCGCACCGAACTGACGCCGAAGACGATCCCGTTCTGGGATGAATTCGTGAAACGCTTCGGCACCGCGCCGGTTTATACCGGCGTCGGCACCTATGACGCGGTCCATGTCTATGCCGAGGCGGTGAAGCGCGCCAATTCGGTCGAGCCGGGTGCTGTGATCAAGGAACTGGAAAAAACCGACTATGTCGGCATCGCCGGCAAGATCCAGTTCGACGAAGTGCATGACGTCAAGCAGGGTCCGGGCCTGCAGAACCTGCTGTTTGCGCAGTGGCAGAAGGATGGCGCACGCGTCATCGTCTGGCCGAAGGCCGCGGCCAAGGGACCGATGATCCCGCCGCCGTGGATGAACTGACCGCGACGAACAGGCCCAAGAGCCGTCATTGCGAGGCGCCTTTTGCAGCGAAGCAATCCAGTGTTTCTGTCTGGTTCTCTGGATTGCTCCGCTGCGCTCGCAATGACGGTTGAGGCGCCAGCCCTCCTCCTGCCACTCACTCGCGGAACGTCATGCTTCAGATCCTGATCTACGGCGCCGTGTCGAGCGCCATCTATGCCATGCTGGCTGTCGGCTTCACGCTCATCTTCGGCGTGGCCCGCATCCTCAATCTCGCCCACGGCTCCTTCTATGCGCTTGGCGCCTATTCGGCCTATGTGCTGACCTCCGTGCTCAATGTCCCGCTGCTGATCGCCGCACCGCTGGCGGTGTTGATCGTCGCGGGTTTCGGCGTGCTGATGGAGCGCTATCTGGTGCGCCCGCTGCGCGCCTCGCAACTCGCGGTGCTGATGATCACGCTGGCGGTGTCGCTGGCCGTGGAGCAGGCACTGTTCATCACCTTCGGCTCCGAATATCGCAACGTGCCCTCCTTCGTCGCCGACAAGCTCACCATCGGCGGCGTCGATATCGGCGGCCAGCGTCTGCTGGCGCTGGTGATGGGCGTGCTCGTGTTGCTGCTGCTGTGGCTGTTCATCCAGCGCACCCGGCTCGGTGCCGCGATCCTGGCGGTGTCGCAGGATCCGGAGGCCGCGCAATATATGGGAATCCCCACCAACCGCATCTTCTCCATCGTGATGGCGATTTCAGCAGGCACCGCAGCACTCGCAGGCATCCTGGTGTCGCCTTTCCTCACCGTGCAACCGACCATGGGCCTGTTGCCGATGGTGAAGGCTTTCGCCATCGTGATAGTCGGCGGCCTCGGCTCCATTCCCGGCAGCATCATTGCCTCCCTGATCCTTGGCTATTCCGAGACCATCGTCGCCTATCTCATCTCCACGTCATGGACGGAGCTGGTGTCGCTCGTCGCCGTGGTGGTCACGCTGATGATCAG
>SDZE01000552.1 GCA_004173095.1 Bradyrhizobiaceae bacterium | reverse complement strand
CGCGGCAGTCTGGGCGAAGGCCGGTGCGGCGATGCAAGTCGCGGCAACGATGACGGCGGAGAGAAATCGCAGCATGGTCTGACGGTCTCCGAATTCCGATCATTACTGTATCGCCAAACCCGATCTCCGCAACGATTTGCTCTGCGGTGGGCACCAGGCGAGGGGCGCGCTGACGTCGCGGGCATTTCCGTCCTCGATTGGGCAAAGACGTGGATACCCGGCATACGCCGGGCATGACGGCGTAAAGACAGTTCGCGCAGCAGGCATGGGCGCGTGCGGCTTGACCCTGCGGCGTGCGACAGTCAGGTTCCGCGCCTTCACTTCGGGATTGTCCTGCCCTCATGTTGACCGTCGCCTCGCTCTGGATACCCTTCACCATCATCGCCTCGCTGGGGCAGGTGGCGCGCAATGCCATGCAGCGCTCGCTCACCGGACCGCTCGGCACCTGGGGGGCGACCAATATCCGGTTCCTGTTCGGTCTGCCGTTTGCGCTGGTGTTCTTCGCGGGCATCGTGCTCGTCACCGGCGATCGTGTGAGCTGGCCGACCCTGGCGTTCTGGCCGTGGCTGCTGCTCGGCGCGCTCAGCCAGATCTTTGCCACCGGCCTGATGCTGGCGGCGATGAACGAGCGCTCGTTCGTCGTGACCACGGCCTATCTGAAAACCGAGGCGATCCAGACCGCGATCTTCGGCTTCGTGTTTCTCGGCGATCAGCTCACGATGTGGCGCGTGGTGGCGATCCTGATCGCGACCGGCGGCGTGGTGGTGACGGCGTTGCGCCCGGGGGCGACGCGCGATCTCGGCAATTTGCGTCCGACCCTTCTGGGCCTGGTCGCCGCCGCGGCCTTTGCGTGCTCCGCCGTCGGATTTCGCGGCGCCATCCTCACCGTGTCCGATGTGAGTTTCGTCACTGCCGCATCTTATGCGCTGGTGTGGGCGCTGTTCGTGCAGAGCGCGATCCTGACCGTCTATCTGCTGCTGCGGGCGCCGCTGGTCCTGCGCAAAATTCTCGGCCTGTGGCGTCCGTCGATGCTGGCCGGCTTCGCGGGCGCCGCCGCCTCGCAATTCTGGTTCCTGGCCTTTGCGCTGACGGCGGCGGCGAATGTGCGGACGCTGGCGCTGGTCGAGGTGCTGTTCGCGCAGGCGGTCGCGTATTATTCTTTCAAGCAGACGCCGTCCTCGCGAGAACTCGTCGGCGTGGCGCTGATCGTGATCGGCGTCGCGCTGCTGGTGGCTGTCTGATGCGCGCGATGTCTCTTTCGCGCCAAGGCTTGCTGCGATAGGACTGATGCTGGTTCTTCCGAGACGAGATCGATGCGCATCCTGCCGCTGCTGCTTTTGCTGATGACGAGTCCCGCTCTGGCTGCCGAAGCCATCGTCAAGGATGGCGACACCATCCAGATCGGCAGCACCGCCTACAACCTCGCCGGTGTGGATGCGCCCGAAGTCGATCAGCCGTGTATCGACGAACATGCGGACAACTGGGCCTGCGGTGGCGAGGCGCGCGACCGGCTGGTGAAGCTGGTCGGCAAGCGCGAGGTGCGTTGCGAGGAACTCGGCGAAGACAAGGCCGAGAAGGGCCGTCGCGCGGCGCTGTGCACCGTTGCGGGCGAGGCGATCAGCCTCAACCAGGCCGTGATTCAGTCCGGCTTTGCGGTGAGCGCAGAGGCACCAGCCAAGGCCGGCGCCAAAGTCAACTTCCAGGCCGACGAGGCCGCGGCGAAAGACAAGCGACAGGGCTTGTGGCGCGGCTGTTTCGTAACGCCGGCGCAATTCCGCACCAAGGGTGCGGACGCAGCGCTGCTTGGTTCCGCCTGCCGCAGCGACAAGGACAAGGAGATACGGGCGGCGCTATTCCCGGCCGATCTGCCGATGCCGTCCGGCTGCAACATCCGCGCAAAGCAGGTCCGTCGCGCCAAACTCACCGGCAATGTCGGCGTCTATCTGATCCCGCAATGTCAGAACTATGCCACTCAGCCGAAGCCGGATCGCTGGTTCTGCAGCGAGGACGACGCCCGCGCGGCCGGATACCGCAAGGCGCTCAACTGCCAGGCATCCGGCAGCCGCAAATGAGCCCGTCGCCAGTGGCGCTGGACCCGGGCGCGCGAACCTCGTAGCAAACCGGAGAGCTGGAAAGCATCGGGCGTGCATATTCCAGCCAGCGAAATCCGGAGAGCAGCGCGTGGCCGAAAGCACCAGTTCGTCAGCATCGATCGAAGCCGTTGAGCGCGATCTGGCTTCGGCCGGCTATATCGCCAGCCGGCAGATCGCCACCGCCGTCTATCTCGCCGACAAGATCGAGAAGCCGATCCTGGTCGAGGGGCCTGCCGGCGTCGGCAAGACCGAACTGGCGAAAGCCATCGCGGCGTCGCGCGGCCTCGAGATGATCCGCATGCAGTGCTATGAGGGGCTCGACGAGGCCAAGGCGCTGTATGAGTGGAAATACGCCAAGCAGCTGCTCTACACGCAAATCCTGAAGGACAAGCTCGGCGAAGTGCTGGGCGATGCGGATACGCTGACCAAAGCGCTGAGCCAGCTGCATGCGTTCGGCGACGTGTTCTTCTCGAAAGAATTCGTCGAGCCGCGCCCGCTGCTACGCGCGCTCGAGCAGCCGAAGGGCTGCGTGCTGCTGATCGACGAAATCGACAAGTCCGACGCCGAGTTCGAATCGCTGCTGCTGGAAATCCTATCCGATTTCCAGGTCACCATTCCCGAGCTCGGCACCATCGCGGCGGTCGTGAAGCCGACGGTGATCCTCACCTCCAATGGCGAGCGCGATCTCGGCGATGCCCTGAAGCGCCGCTGCTTGCATCTGCATATCGGCTTCCCCGAGCCCAAGCTGGAAGAACGCATCGTCGAAACCCGGGTGCCCGGCGTGTCGGCCACGTTGCGCCAACAGCTGGTCGGCTTCGTCAGCCAGTTGCGCACGCTGGATCTGAAGAAGCTGCCATCGGTGAGCGAGACCATCGACTGGGCCAAAGTGCTGGTGCTGCTCGGCGCCTCCGAACTCGGCCACGAGATGGTGAAGGACACGCTCAACGTTCTGCTGAAATACGAGGGCGACATCGAAGCGACACTGCCGAACGTCTCCACTTTCGTCGCCCAGTCCGGGCGGCAAGGCGTGTTCGGGTAGCGTCATGCAATCAGCGCCGTCATTGCGAGGAGCAAAGCGACGAAGCAATCCAGTTCTTGGCTTTCTGGATTGCTTCGCTCAGCGAAAATCGCCGAAGGCGAATTTCGCGAGCCTCGCAATGACGGCTGAGAGGATGGCGGCTGATGCGTGATACGCTGCATCGTTTCTTTCGGGCGGCGCGCGGGGCGGGCGTGCGGATCTCGCCGGCCGAAAGCATCGATGCCATGCGCGCCGCGGCGGAAGTGGGGCCGGGCGATCGCGCCATTCTGCGCGATGTGCTGTTGCTCACCATGGCGAAATCCGGCGAGGAGAAGGCCGCGCTCGCCACCTGTTTCGATGCGTTCTTCACGCATCCGGAGTTCGAGCAGTCGCCACCGGCGAATGACGATCAGCAGGACGCCGACGACGCGAGCGGCGACGAGGCTGGCCAGGACAACGCCGATGCCGCTGCCGACGCGGCTCCCGCATCCGGACAGCCGGCCGAACTCGGCGCGCTCGCACAGATGCTGCTGGCACAGGATCGCGCGGCGATCACCGCCGCCCTGTCGAATGCCGCCGGTGCGGCCAATCTCACCAATATCCGCGTCTTCACACAACGTGGCCTGTTTGCCAGCCGCGTGCTCGAACAGCTCGGCATCGCGCAACTGCGCGATGATATCGACGCGCTCACGGCCAGCAATCCCGCCGACGCCGAACGGCTCGCGGCGGGACTTGGCAGCCTGCGCGAGACCGTCAGCGAAATGGTGTCGCAGGCGCTGCTGCTGTATGGCCGCGAGGAGACCGAGGCGCTGCGCAATGAGATCCTGCGCAACGCCCCGATGGCGCGGCTGGAGCAGCGCCAGATCGCGAAGATGCGCGCGCTGATCCGGCAGATCGCGCGTCGGCTGCGCGAGCGCTTCAGCAAGCCGCGCAAGCGCCAGCGTCGCGGCCATCTCGATGTCCGCCGCACCATGCGCCGCAATGCCGCCTGGGGCGGCGTGCCGTTTCTCACGGCCTGGAAGCGCCGTCATCGCGACAAGCCGAAGATCGTCGCCATCTGCGATGTCTCGGGCTCGGTGGCGCAGGTGTCGGACTTCTTCCTGCTGCTGATCCACAGCCTGCACGAAGTCGTGTCGGATGTTCGCTCTTTCGCGTTCTCCGGCAACCTGATCGAAGTCAGCGCGTTGCTGGAGAACAACAAGCCGGAAGAGGCTATGAAGCAGATCATGGCGTCGGTCGGCTACGGCTCGTCGGATTACGGGCGTTCGTTCGCCGATTTCGAAAAGGATTTCATGCGCGCGGTGACGCCGCAGACCACGGTGATCGTGCTCGGCGATGCCCGCAGCAACAATCTCGATCCGCGCGCGGATATCCTGCGCCGGATCGGCGAGCGTTCGAAGCGGCTGGTCTGGCTCAATCCCGAAAATCGCGTCAGCTGGGGTTTTGGCGATTCCGAGATGCCGCGTTACGCGACCTTCTGCAATGTGGTGCGCCAATGCGCGACGGCGCAGCAACTGGAACGCGCGGTGTCGGATATCGTGGCGACGTATCAGTAGCGCGCTGATGTAGCCGATGTAGGGTGGGCAAAGCGCAGCGTGCCCACCATGGTCGGTCGCGAAAGGTGGTGGGCACGCTGCGCTTTGCCCACCCTACAATTATCGACCAGGAGATACCGATGTCGTCGATCGACACGCTGTTCACATCCGCAAAATTCGCGGACGGCACGCTGAACGACATCGCCGTCACGGCCGGTCGCATCATTGCGATCACGCCGGGCGGCGGTGCTGTATCTGCCGCAAAGACCATCGATCTCGGCGGCACCCTCGTCATTCCGTCCTTCGTCGAAGGTCATGTCCATCTCGACACCAGTTTTCATGGCGATGTCTGGCGTCCGCATGTGCCGTATTCCAACGGCTTCAACGTGCAGGAGCGCGTCGCCATCCAGGCCGACAACATGGCGAAGGCGGCACCGATGGCGGAGCGGGCGCGGAGCCAGCTCGAACTCTGCCTTGGCCATGGCAGCACGCGGATGCGCAGCCATGTGATGGTCGATGGTTCCGTTGGTCTGAACTCGCTTGAGACGATCCTCGCCGTGCGCGAGGCGCATCGCGATCTCATCGACATCCAGCTCGTGGCCTTTCCGCAAAGCGGCATCCTGCGCAGCCCAGGAACGTCCGATCTGCTCGACGCCGCTTTCGATCTCGGTGCCGACGTCATCGGCGGCCTCGATCCCGGCGGTTTCGACCGTGATGTCGAGAAGCATCTCGACGTCGTGTTCGGCATCGCCGGGCGCCGCGGCGTCGATGTGGATATCCATCTGCACGATCCCTCGATGCTCGGCATTTTCGAGATCGAGCAGATCTGCGCGCGCACGCGGAGCCTGGGGATGCAGGGGCATGTCGCCATCAGCCACGCTTATGCGCTGGGCGATGTTGCCGCGGATGTGGTGCAGCGGACGGCGGCATTGCTTGCCGACAGCGGCGTCGCCATCATGACGAATGCGCCGGGCGCGCGGCCGTTTCCGCCGGTGAAGCTATTGCGGCAGGCCGGTGTGGTGGTGTTCGGCGGCTGCGACAATATTCGCGACTCGTGGTGGCCCTACGGCGATGGCGACATGCTCGGCCGCGCGATGATGATCGGCTACCGCTCGGGCTTCAATACTGACGAGGATCTGGCGCTGGCTTTCGACATCGTCACCGCCGGCGGCGCCAAAGCGTTGCGGCTGGCTGATCACGGCCTGCGCATCGGCGCCAAGGCCGATTTCGTCGCCATCGATGCACCGCATGTCCCGCAGGCTGTGGTCGATCTGCCCCGGCGCCGCGCCGTTTACAAGAACGGCGTTCTGGTCGCGCGGGACGGGGCGATCCTCTCCGGTCATCGCCCGGCCGTGCGCGCCGTTGCGCGCTAGGACCGGGCGATCCAGCATACGCAGGGGCCTGTGATCATCATTTCAGCCGGTATCTCCTGGGCCACCCGCTTGCGCGGGTGGCGACAAGTCGCGTGAAACGCTTGAATCATCGGCCAAACGCGCTAGGACTGCGGCCACGAATTTGCTGGCATGCCAAGGGTTTTGGAGACGACAATGCTTGAAACACCGCGCGCGCGTCGGGGCATGGTGACCTCGCCGCATCATCTGGCGTCGCAGGCCGGCCTCGATGTGCTCAAGGACGGCGGTACCGCCGTGGAAGCCGCGATTGCGACCGCGGCGGCGCTGGCGGTGGTTTATCCGCATATGACCGGCATCGGTGGTGACGGGTTCTGGCTGATCGCCGAGCCCGGCAAGGCGCCGGTGACGGTGGATGCGTGTGGCCGCGCCGGCGCGGCTGTCGATCTCGCCTATTATGCGAAGCATGGCGTTTCGACGATCCCGTTCCGCGGCCCGCTCGCGGCCAACACGGTCGCCGGCACGGTGTCGGGTTGGCAGAAGGCGCTGGAGATTTCGCAGCATTGGCAGACGCCGCTTGCGCGCGAACGCCTGCTGGAAAGTGCGATCCACTATGCAGAGAATGGCATCGTGGTCACCCGCAGCCAGTCCGAACTCTCGACGGAGAAATTCGCGGAGTTGAAGGACCAGCCGAATTTCGCGGCCACCTTTCTGCCGAATGGCCAGGCGCCCGCCGAAGGCGATGTGCTGAAGCTCCCCGCGCT
Organism: Bradyrhizobiaceae bacterium; assembly: GCA_004173095.1. GTDB lineage: Bacteria > Pseudomonadota > Alphaproteobacteria > Rhizobiales > Xanthobacteraceae > Tardiphaga. The sequence goes on along the minus strand of SDZE01000552.1, from coordinate 14,124 downwards.
CGGCGCCACGCTGAAGCGTCTCGCGGCCGATGGCTTCGAGAGCTTCTACACCGGCAAGCTGGCTGACAGCATCGCTGCCGATCTCGCCAAGGTCGGCGCACCGGTCACGGCGACCGATCTGCAGCAGCATCAGGCCAGCGAGCGCCCGCCGCTCTCGACCACCGTACGCGGCGCCCGGCTGTTCAACATGGCGCCGCCGACGCAAGGCCTGTCGTCGCTGATGATCCTGGCGATGTTCGATCGTCTCGGGGTGACGCAGGCCGAAGGCTTCGACCATATCCACGGTCTGGTCGAGGCCACCAAGCAGGCCTTCATCGTGCGCGATGAGCATGTGGGCGATCCCGATCACATGACGGCCGATCCGGCATCCTTCCTCGACGATGCCAAGCTCGATGAACTGGCGCGCCACATCGATCGCAAACGCGCGCTGCCATGGCCGCATATCCGCAAGCCCGGCGATACGATCTGGCTCGGCGTCATCGACGGGCAGGGCCGTTCGGTGTCGTTCATCCAATCGGTCTATTTCGAATTCGGCTCCGGCGTGGTGCTGCCGGACACCGGCATTTGCTGGCAGAATCGCGGCGCCTCGTTCCGGTTGGCCGAGAGCGGCTGGAATGCGCTGAAGCCCGGCCGCAAGCCGTTCCACACGCTCAATCCGGCGATGGCGATTTTCGATGACGGCCGCCGCATGGTCTATGGCAATATGGGCGGCGAGGGACAGCCGCAGACGCAGTCGGCGGTGTTCTCGCGCTACGGCATGTTCGGCATGCCGCTGCAGCAGGCGGTGACGGCGCCGCGCTGGCTGCTCGGCAAGACCTGGGGCAATGAGAGCATCACGCTGAAGGTCGAGGATCGGTTCGATCCCGCGCTGATCCAGCAATTGCGCGATGCCGGCCATGAGGTCGAGGTGCTCGGCAGCTATACCGGCACCATGGGCCATGCCGGCGCCATCGTGCTGCATGACAACGGCGTGCTCGAAGGCGCCACCGATCCACGCTCGGATGGTGCGGTGGCGGCGTGGTAATAGGCCGGCCGTAACGCGCGCCGCATCGCCCTCTTCTCCGTCATGCCCGGACAAGCCCGGGCATGACGAGGGGAGGGAGCTAGCTCGCGCCCATCATCTTCCGCAATTCCGTCTTCATGATCTTGCCGTTCGCATTCCTTGGCAGCGGCTGTTTCAAGAACGTGATGCTGTCCGGCACCTTGTAATCGGACAATCGCTCCGCGCAGTAGCGGCGGATGTCGGCCTCGTCGCCGCCATCGGGGCTGTAGGCGAAAGCATGCACGCGTTCGCCGAGCACCGGATCTGGCTTGCCCACCACGGCGCTCTCGACGATCGCCGGATGATGCGACATCACGTTCTCGACTTCGGTGCAGTAGATCTTGAAGCCCGCACGGTTGATCATGTCCTTCTTGCGATCGACCACGGTGACAAAACCCTCCGCATCGATGCGGCCGATATCGCCGGAGCGCCAGTAGCCGCCGATGAAGCCGGTGCGCGTGGCTTCGGGATTGTCCCAATAGCCGGGCACCACCATTGCGCCGGCAATCAGCAATTCGCCATCCTGGCCGACCGGCACTTCGCGGCCGTCGTCATCGGCGACGATGAACTGCGCGCCGGTCACCGGCCGACCGACCGTGTTGATCTTGTCGGCCGGCGCGCCGGGCGGAAACATGGTCGCCGGCGATGTGGTCTCGGTCGAGCCATAGGCATTGCAGAGATCGAGTGTCGGCAGCGCTTGCGCGAGGCGCTTGATCGTCGCTTCCGGCATCGGTGCGCCGCCGAAGCCGGCGATGCGCCAGCCCGACAGGTCATAGGTGTCGAAATCGGGCTGCAGCAGGCAGAGATTGTACATCGCCGGCACCATCAGCGTGTAGGTCATGCGTTCGCGCGCGGCGATCGCGAGGAAGTCCACTGCCCTGAAGCTCGGCAGGATCACCAGCGTGCCGGCGACGTTGAGGGTCGCGAGGATGAGTGCGACGAGGCCGGTGACATGCGAGGCCGGCACCGCCAGCATGGTGACGTCGCGCGCGGTCAGGCTGTAGCCGTGCCGGAAATTCAGCAGCGAATGGATGATGCTCGCATGGGTGAGCATCGCGCCTTTCGGATGGCCGGTGGTGCCGGACGTGTAGAGCAGATAGGCGGTGTCGTCCTGATGCAGATCGGGCAAGGCATCCGCCGGTGCGTCCTGCATCAGTTCGCCGAATGACGCAGCATGGCCCTCACCAACCACCCACTGCCTGCGCAACTCCGCGCGTGGCGCCGGCAGGTTCATTTCGCAGTCGGCGTCATAAACCAGTGCCGCGGCGCCGCATTGCTGCAGCACGTAATCGATCTCCGGCGCGCGCTGCCGCGTATTCATCGGCACCACGATCATGCCGGCGCGGCCGGCGCCGAGCGCGCAGAAGATGAATTCCAGCCCGTTGCCGAGCAGAATCGCGATGCGCTCGCCTTTTTGGAAGCCAGCCGCGATCAGGTTGCGCGCAACATTCTCGGTGATGCGATCGAGTTCGCCATAGCTGATGCGCCGGGCGCCGAGCACGAGTGCCGTGCCGTCCGGATTGCGGGCGACCGCGGCGCGCAGCATGGCATCGAGATGTGGCGGGCGATCTTTAAAACAGGCGACGACGCGGTCGCCATAGAGCACCTCATGACGGATCACCGGTGCGACGTGGTCTGGCATGTCCATTCCCTGACATTGTTGTTCCGCCATTGCGCTGGCGGTGAGGATGTCAGGTTAATCAGGCATCGGGGCGTTGCCAACCACTGCCGTCGCCTAGCGGGCTTCCACCGTCACATGCCGCAATTCATGCACGGCGCTGAGGCGCTGGCGCACGGCCTCGACGCTGGCGCCGCCGGCGAACGCGACGATGGCGGCATGGGCGCCGGGGCCGACGCGCCAGACATGCAGATCGAAGATGCGGGCGTCGCCCGGGCGCTCGACCTCGTCGCGGATCTCCGCTTCGAGATGCGGGTCCGCCGTGTCCAGCAGCACGGCCGAGGTATCGCGCAGCAGATGCCATGACCAGGTCGCGATCACGATGCCGCCGATGATGCCCATCACCGGATCGAGCCAGACCCAGCCGAGATAGCGCCCGGCAAGCAGTGCGGCGATGGCGAGCACCGATGTCAGCGCATCGGCGAGCACATGGGTGAAAGCGGCACGAAGATTGTTGTCATGATGGTGTGCGCCATGGTCGTGATGAGCGGCGTGGTGATCGTGGTGGCCATGATCATGGTGGCCGTGATCGTGGTGATGATGCCCGCTCAGCAGCAGTGCGCTGACGATATTGACGATCAGCCCGATGACGGCAATCACCGTGGCCTCGCCGAACGCGACGGTGGACGGATTGAACAGCCGCTGCACCGATTCGACGGCAATGCCGAGCGCGACGATGGCCAGCACCAGGGCAGAGGCGAAGCCGGCGAGATCGCCGACCTTGCCGGTGCCGAAGCTGAAGCGGCGGTTATGGGCATTGCGACGGGCGAAGGCATAGGCGCCGGCAGCGACACCGAGGGCCACGGCATGCGTGGCCATGTGAAATCCGTCGGCCAGCAGCGCCATCGAATTGAACACTGTGCCGGCGACGATCTCGCCGACCATCATCAGCGTGGTGATGACGACGACCCACAGCGTGCGCCGGGTATTGGCGTCGTGGTCCCTGCCGAGAAAGACGTGATCATGGGCGAAACGGTCGGTGTCGTTGATACTCATCACGGAATCCTACTTGGCGTAGCGACGGATGGCGGCGATCAGTTCCTCGGCCCCTTCCGCGCGCGCCGCCGCGGAAAGTTTGGGATGCGCGACATGGGCACGAAGATGCTCTTCGATCAGTTCGTCCATCAGCCCGCTGACGGCCCCGCGCACGCCCGCGACCTGGTGCAGGATGGCGGCGCATCCGGCGTCCTCGGTGATGGCCTTCTCGATCGCGGTCATCTGGCCGGCAAGGCGGCGAACGCGGGCGAGCAGCTTGGTCTTGTCGGCGGAAAGGTGGGCCATGGGATAGGGGGCTACCCTATATGGCTGACGGGCGCAACTGTTCGTAGGGTGGGCAAAGGCGCGTTTGCGCCGTGCCCACCATCTTTGCTGCGTCGTGGCGCCGAGCTGCAGCACCTGACGGTGGGCACGCTGCGCTTTGCCCACCCTACAGGAGGATACGGTCGCCGAACAAAAGTCCCCGCCCGGCGAGAGCCGGGCGGGGGAGTTTGCGGGAGAGACGGGGAAACGATCAGGCGGCGGCGGCCATCACGCGGGGATGAACGACGTGCTCCTTGAGCACCACGCCGGTGGCATCGACCTCGGCCAGCGAGACGTCGTAGCTCCACAGATCGGCCAGGTTCTGCAGCACCCGCTTGGCATCGACCTCGTTGAGCAGGGCGCCGTCCAGCACCGCGTGCTTCAGCATCAAGCGGCGATCGCCGGCCAGATCGACATCCATGACTTCGATATTGGCGTCGATCAGCCCGACGTCATATTGCCGCGACAGCGCGCGGCGGACATTGCGATAGCCGCGCTCGTTGTGAATCGCCTCGACCAGAATGCCCGAGGTGTCGGCGGGATCGTCATGCAGGTGGAACATGCGCATCTGCCGCATCAGCCTTGGCGAGAGAAACTGGCTGATGAAGCTTTCGTCGCGATAATTGGCCCAGATGTCGCGCAGCACGCCCATCACATCGCCGCGGCCGGCGATGTCGGGAAACCAGTCGCGGTCCTCGTCCTCGGGATGGCTCACGATCCGCTCGATGTCCTGCATCATCGCGAAGCCGAGTGCATAGGGGTTGAAGCCGGAAAAATATTTGCTGTCGAAATCCGGCTGGAACACCACATTGGTGTGCGAGCCTAGAAACTCCAGGAAGTTGCCGTCGGTGATCTGCCCGCGCTCATGGAGTGCCGTCATGATGCGATAGTGCACGTAAGTCGCGGTGCCCTCGTTCATCACCTTGGTCTGGCCTTGCGGGTAGAAATATTGTGCGATGTTGCGCACGATGCGCAGCAGTTCGCGCTGCCAGGTGCGCAACCGCGGCGCTGCCTTCTCCAGGAAATACAGCAGGTTTTCCTGCGGCAGGCCAAGCAGCGCGCGGCGGCGCTCGGCGGTGAGCGCTGCGCGGTTCTTGGCCGGCCCGGTCGGCACCGTGCGCCACAAATCGTTGAACGAGGCCTCTTCGTGCTCGCGCCGTTCCCGCGCCCGCCGTTCCTCTGCGCGCAGATCGAGCGACTTCTTGCCGGGATAGCGATCGACCCCATGCGACATCAAGGCATGCGCGGCATCCATCGTCTGCTCGACGGCGATGCTGCCGTATTTTTCCTCGCATTGCGCCACATAGGCCTTGGCGAAGTCGAGATAATCGAGAATGCCGTCGGCGTCGGTCCATTGCTTGAACAGATAGTTGTTCTTGAAGAAATGATTGTGGCCGAACGCAGCATGCGCGATCACCAGCGTCTGCATGGTCGCGGTGTTCTCCTCCATCAGATAGGAGATGCAGGGCGACGAGTTGATCACGATCTCATAAGCCAGCCCCATCAGCCCCTTGCGATAGGAGGCTTCCTGATGGGCGAATTGTTTGCCGAACGACCAGTGCTTGTAATAGAGCGGCATGCCGACGGACGAATAGGCGTCGAGCATCTGCTCGGCGGTGATGACCTCGATCTGGTTCGGATAGACGCTGAGGCCGAGCTCGTTGAGCGCGATGTCCTCGCAGGCATCATGGATGCGCTGGATGGTGCGGAAATCCCAATCGGCGCCGTCGAACAGTCGCTCGCCTGTCTTGACCGCAGTCATGGTGCCACCTCCTGGCCGGTGCGGCGCTGGAACAGATCGTGGAATACCGGGAAGATCTCGCTGCGGTCATTCACCTTGCGCATGGACAGCGGCTCGCCTTCGCTGCGCAGCCGTTGATACAGCGTCCAGAGCGACGACTCCGACATCTCGAACGGGTGACCGCCGCTTTCGCCGACTTCGAGATAGGCGAAGAACTGCGATGCCGGCAGGATGGCATCGCGCAGCAGCGCGCCGGTGCGGTCGCTGTCGGAATAGGAGTTGTCGCCGTCCGATGCTTGCGCGGCATAAATGTTCCAGTCCGCCGGCCGGAAGCGCGACACCACGATCTCGTGCATGGTCTCCAGCGCGCTCGACACCAGCGTGCCGCCGGAGGCCGGGCCGTGGAAGAAGGTCTGCTCATCGACCTCCTCGGCGCGGTCGGTATGGCGAATGAAGACGATCTCCACCTTCTTGTAGCGCCGGGTGAGAAATACGTAGAGCAGCATGTAGAACCGCTTGGCGAGATCCTTCATGTGCTCGGACATCGAGCCGGACACGTCCATCAGGCAGAACATGACAGCCTGCGCCACCGGTTTCGGCACGGTCTCGAAGCGCCGATAGCGGATGTCGATCGGGTCGATGAACGGGATGCGCTTGACCTTCGACTTCAGCCGTTCGATCTCGGCGGTCAGAACGAGGCGGCGCTCGTCGTCGCATTCGGCGAGTTCGGCTTCAAGCCTTGCGATCTCCTCCGGCCGTGGGCGCTGCAGGGCGACGCGCCGCGCCATTGCGCGCCGCACGGTGCGGCCGATCGAGATATTCGCCGGCGAACCCACGGTGGTATAGCCGGCGCGGCGCAGGCCTTCGTTCTCCACCTCGGCGAGCTTGCGCTTGGAGAGGTCGGGGAGTTCGAGATCGTCGAGGAAAATATCGACGAACTCCTCGCGCGACAGCACGAAGCGGAACGCGTCCTCACCATCGCCTTCGCCGGCGCCGTTGCCGCCGCCGCTCTTCGATTGCGGGCGTTGCAGGATATCGCCTTCGACGAATTTCTTGTTGCCGGGCAGCACGCGATCGCGCACGCCGCCTTCGCGGTGGAAGCGTGGCTCGTTCATGCCGTCGAGCGGGATCGAGACTTCGCCGCCTTCCAGCACGTCCTTGATGTCGCGGTCCTGCGAGGCTTTCTTCACCGCCCCCTGCACCAGTGTCTTGGCCCGCCGCAAAAACCGCTGCCGGTTTTCCAGGCTCTTGCCACTCGGATTCAGGCGCCGATCAACGATATGCATAGTCGGGTGCGTCCTTGTCGATCCTTCAGTCCATGTTCGTCGTTGCGAGCTCAACGAAGCAATCCAGTCTGTCTGCACTTGGATTCTGGATTGCTTCGCTGCTTAGCTCCTCGCAATGGCGGTCTTGGTGTTGTCAGCCGGCCTGCTTCACCCGCATGTACCATTCGACCAGACGGCGCACCTGGCGTTCGGTGTAGCCGCGTTCGACCATGCGGGCGACGAAGTCGTCATGCTTCTTCTCGGTATCGCCATCCTTCTTCGATCCGAACGAGATCACCGGCAACAGATCCTCGACCTGCGAGAAGATGCGCTTCTCGATGACTTCGCGGATCTTCTCGTAGCTGGTCCAGGTCGGGTTCTTGCCGCCGTTATGAGCGCGCGAGCGCAGCGAGAACTTGACCACCTCGTTGCGGAAGTCTTTCGGGTTGGCGATCCCGGCAGGCTTCTCGATCTTGCTCAGTTCCTGGTTGAGCAGTTCGCGGTCCATCATCTGGCCGGTGTCGGGATCCTTGAAGTCCTGATCCTCGATCCACGCATCGGCGTAATCAACATAGCGGTCGAACAGGTTCTGGCCGTAGTCGGAATAGGATTCCAGATAGGCTTTCTGAATCTCGTGGCCGATGAATTCCGCATAGCGCGGCACCAGTTCGGCCTTGATGAATTCGAGATAGCGCTTCTCGACATCGTCCGGCATCTGCTCGCGCCGGATCGCCTGTTCCAGCGTATACATCAGATGCACCGGATCGGCGCCGACTTCGAGCGTGTCGTGATTGAACGTCGCGGCCAGGATCTTGAACGCAAAGCGCGTCGAGATGCCGTCCATGCCTTCATCGACGCCGGCGGCATCCTTGTATTCCTGTACGCTGCGCGCCTTCGGATCGCTTTCCTTCAGGCTCTCGCCGTCATAGACGCGCATCTTGGCAAAGGTGGTGGAGTTCTCGTGCTTGCGCAGGCGTGACATCACCGAGAAGCGGGCGAGGGTTTCCAATGTCGCCGGCGCGCAGGGCGCCGAGGCCAATTCGGAACTGGAGATCAGCTTCTCGTAGATCTTCTGCTCCTCGGTGACGCGCAGGCAATACGGCACCTTGATCACGCAGATACGATCGATGAAGGCCTCGTTGTTCTTGTTGGCCTTGAAGCTCTGCCACTCGGACTCGTTGGAGTGGGCGAGGATCACGCCGGTGAAGAGAATGGCGCCGATGTTTTCGGTGCCGATATAGTTGCCCTCCTGCGTCGCCGTCAGCAGCGGATGCAGCATCTTGATCGGCGCCTTGAACATTTCGACGAATTCGAGCACGCCCTGATTGGCGCGGTTGAGGCCGCCGGAATAGCTGTAGGCGTCGGGGTCGTTCTGCGCATAGGTTTCCAGCTTGCGGATATCCACCTTGCCGACCAGCGAGGAGATGTCCTGGTTGTTCTCGTCACCCGGCTCGGTCTTGGCGATGCCGATCTGGCGCAGCCGCGAGGGCTGGATCCGCGCGACGCGAAACTGCGAGATGTCGCCGCCGAATGCTTCCAGTCGCTTGTAGCACCATGGCGACATCAGGCCGGACAGGCGCCGGCGCGGGATGCCGTATTTCTCTTCGATCATGGGGCCGAGCTGTTCGGGATCAAATAGCGACAGCGGGCTTTCGAACACCGGCGAGAGTTCGTCGCCGGCCTTCAGCACATAGATGGGATGCACTTCCATCAGCTGCTTCAAGCGTTCGGCGAGCGACGACTTGCCGCCGCCGACCGGGCCGAGCAGATAGAGAATCTGCTTGCGCTCTTCCAATCCCTGCGCGGCATGGCGGAAGAAGGCGACGATGCGTTCGATCGTGTCTTCCATGCCGTGAAAGCCGGCGAAGGCGGGATACGACCGTATCGTGCGATTCAAAAAAATACGGCCAAGGCGGGAGTCCTTGGCCGTGTCGATCATTTCAGGCTCACCGATCGCAGCAAGAAGTCGTTCGGCTGCGTTGGCGTATTTCATGGGATCGCCGCGGCAGGACTCCAGATATTCGGACATCGACATGTCCGTCTGGCTTCTACTCTCGAAGGTTCTAGCGAACGCATTGAACAGAGAATCGTTGTACATTGATCCCTCTCTCCGTTGTCGGTCAGCCGTCCTATTGATCGCGATCCTTAATTGTGGTAACGGGGCGCATCCAAATCTGGTCGCGAGTCAATATCAGCGCAGGTTTCGAGGACACAACTTGGTCCGATGTCGCGCAATGCGATCCGAGTGCAAAGCGCGACTCATCTTCGTGCACATGCTTATAAGTTAGGCGAGTTTCGCTAGCTCTCAAGGCCCGTGCGTGCATTTGTCTGCGCTGTGACTCGAACGACACAACGTCGCACCCCAACGCCCTTCACAGCGTCAGCGCGTCTTCCAAACGTTAATGATTATGAACGGATTAGTTCCGATCGCCGGGCAGCACCGGTATCGGCGCGACGTCGATACCTTCGTCGATCAGCGCGCGGGCTTCGTCCAGCGAAGCTTCGCCGTAGATCGGTCGATGCTCCTTGTCGCCATAATGCATGGCGCGTGCTTCTTCCGGAAAGCTGTCGCCGACATTGTCGGCGGTCTTCACGATGTGGTCGCGCAGCTCCTTGAGCTTGCTGCGCAGTTCAGCCTCCTGCGGCGCCATCACCAGCGATGCACTCTCCGTCGGCTGCTGCGCCTGCGGTTGCACGGCGGCGTCCTGAGTCCGGCTGCCCTTGCGGCCGATGCGCGGCGCCATGATGGCTTTCTCGACCTTCACCGAGCCGCAATGCGGACAACTCACCAGCTTGCGCTTGATCTGTGAATCATACGCGCCGGAACTCTGGAACCAGCTTTCGAAAGCATGATCCCCGTCGCAGCGCAGATTGTAGCGGATCATGTGGCGTCCCGAACCAGATGCAGATGGCTCGGGCCGGCCTTGGGGTCACTGATGCTGAAGCGGCGGCCATGCTGCAGCGACGGCACCGTGGTACGCGCTTCGGTCACCTTGGCAGGGTCGATCTCGGCAATGATGAATCCGGGATCGGTGCCCTTGGCCTCGGCCATCACCGCACCCCAGGGGTCGATGATAAGCGAGTGGCCATAGGTGGCGCGCTTGTTCTCGTGAGTGCCGCCTTGCGCGGCCGCAAACACGAAGCAACCGTTCTCGATGGCGCGGGCGCGCAGCAGCGTGTGCCAATGCGCTTCGCCGGTCTTCTGCGTGAACGCGGAGGGCACGGTGAGAAACGAGGCGCCGCTTTCGGCCAGCGCGCGATACAGCGCAGGAAAGCGCACGTCGTAGCAGATGGTAATGCCGATGCGGCCCCATGGCAGATCGGAGATGACGGCGGATTCGCCCGGCTGGTAGTTGGCGGATTCGCGATAGGTCTCACCATTCGGCAGATCGATGTCGAACATGTGGATCTTGTCGTAGGTTGCCAGCAACTCGCCGCTCGGCGCGATCAGGAAAGCGCGGTTGGCGGCGCGGTCCGGCGTCGCCTGCACGGCCATCGAGCCGATATGCAGATAGATGCCGAGTTCGGCGGCGAGCGCGCGATAGGCCTTCAACGACTCGTCGTCGTCCTGGCTGCGCAGGTGCTCGAACAGTCCGGCACGGCCGGTCTGCATCATGTTGGTGACTTCCGGCGTCTGCACGTAATTGGCGCCGGCAAGCGCGGCTTCGCGGATCAGATGGCGGCCCTGTTCGAGGCTCTCCCGCGGAATGAGGCCGGTGCGCATCTGCACCATGGCGGCGACGAAGGTCTTGCCGGTCTCGGTCATGCGCTTGCTCCTTCGCCGGCGATCATGCCGTCCAGTTTGCCCTCACGATCGAGCGCGTAAAGGTCGTCGCAGCCGCCGACATGTGTGCCGCCGATGAAGATCTGCGGAAAGGTCGCGCCGGGGCGGGTGCGATCGAACATCTGCTGTCGCAGGTTCGGATCGGTCGCCGTATCGAAATGGGTGAACGCGGCCTTCTTGCGCTGAAGCAGCGAGATGGCGGCGCTGCAATAGCCGCAGCCGGGGCGGGTGTAGATTTCGATCGCGGCGGCCATGCGGGCACTCCAGAGGCGTCACATCATTGTCTGTCGGACGAGCTGTCTGTCGGACGAACCGTCTCCTGAACTATATGGGACCCCCATGGGCCTCGACAACCCGGGCGAACACCAGCAGATCCACCTGGGTGGCCTTGGCCCGCAGCAGCGCGCGGGCGCAGGCATCGGAGGTTGCGCCCGATGTCAGAACATCGTCGATCAGGATGATCCGGCGGCCCTGGATCTGATGCCGGCGTTCGGGCGGGACGCTGAAGGCGCCCTGCACATTGGTGGCACGCTGGGCGCGCGACAGGCCGATCTGATGCTCGGTGGGCCTGATGCGGCGCAGGGCATCCGCGGCCACCGGCACCCCGCTGGCGCGGCTGATCGCCTTTGCCAATGCGCCGGACTGGTTGAAACGCCGGCTGAACGCACGGCGCCAGTGCAGCGGCACGGGAACCATGACATCGGCTTCCACCAGCAATTCGCGCCCGGCGCGCGCCATCCAGCGCCCCATGGTGGGCGCAAGGTCGGTGCGGTCCTGGTACTTCAGATGATGCACCAGCGTTCGCGCCACCTCGTCATAGCGCACGGCTGCGCGGGCACGATGATAGGCCGGCGGGGTGGCGATCGCCTGCATCGACAGGATGTCCTGCCCGGGATCGTAGACGAACGGAATTCCGAGCCGCTGGCAGAACGGCGGCGCGATGAAGGAGAGCTGGCTCCAGCACGCCGCGCAGACGCCGTCGCCGGCCACCGGTTCCCGGCAGGCCACGCATTGCGTCGGCAGCGCGATGTCGAGGGCGAGGCGTGCGGACTGCGCGAGGGAGCGCCGGCAATATCGCAGCCCGTCGCGCAACCGCGCGGGCAGGGACCACGGTGCTGTGGCTTCGCTGTCCATCGCATCAGGCTAGTCCTGCTCGGCCTCCGGCTCAAGCGCGATTGATCGACCTGCGGGTTCGGCGTACCAAGCGCGTCATGACTCAAGCGCCACCTGCTCCGCTCCTGTTCGACCGCACCCTGCTGCGGGCGCGACAGGTGCGCGCGCTGAAACAGGGCGCCGAGACATTCCTGCTGGATCGTGTCGTCGATGATCTGAGCGATCGGCTGCAGGCGGTGCTCCGGCAGTTCAGCAATGGTGCGGATGTCGCGACGCCCGGCCACGGCGTTGTCGATGCGCTCGCCGGCCGCGTGGCGTCGCTGGCGCATGTGGAGGTGCCCGACGACGAGAGCCGCGGCCTCGGCCTGGCGCCGGCGTCGCTCGATCTGGCGGTGTCCGCACTCGGCCTGCAACTGGTCAATGACCTGCCCGGCGTGCTGGCGCAGTTGCGCCGCGCGTTGCGGCCGGACGGGCTGCTGCTCGCAGCACTGCTCGGCGGCGATACGCTGACCGAGCTACGGCAGTCCTTCGCTGCCGCCGAAGCCGAGCGCGAAGGTGGCATGTCGCCCCGCGTGGCACCGATGGCGGACCTGCGCGATGTCGGCGCGCTGCTGCAACGCGCCGGCTTTGCGCTGCCCGTGACCGATCTCGATCGTGTCGTCGTGCGCTATGACAGCGCGTTCGCGTTGATGCGTGATCTGCGCCGCATGGGCGCCACCAACATGCTGCACGAACGCCGCCGCACCCCGCTGCGCCGCGCGACGTTGCTGCGCATGGCGCAGATTTACGGCGAGCGTTTCGCCGATCCCGACGGCCGCATCCGCGCCAGTTTCGACATCATCTGGCTGTCCGGCTGGGCCCCGCATGAAAGCCAGCAGAAGCCGTTGAAGCCCGGCTCGGCCAAAGCGAGCCTGGCCGATGCGGTGCGGGGCCTGAAGCCGTGACGTTGTCGTGAACCTGTAGGGTGGGCCAAGCGCAGCATGCCCACCATCATCCGCGCCGCTCTTGGTGGTGGGCACGCTGCGCTTTGCCCACCCTACGAATTACAGCAACGCCGTGAGATGCGGGATCAGCGGGATATCGGCGGCGGGCATCGGATAGTCGCGCAGCTTGTTCGGGCGCACCCATTTCAGGTTCTGCCCTTCCCGCGACACCGCCAAGCCTTCCCAGCGCCGGCAGATATAGAGCGGCATCAAGAGATGAAAGTCGTCATAGGCGTGGCTGGCGAAGGTCAGCGGCGCCAGGCAGGCTTCCTGCACTGTGATGCCGAGTTCCTCGTGCAGTTCGCGGATCAGCGCCGCTTCCGGCCGCTCGCCCGGCTCCAGCTTGCCGCCGGGAAACTCCCACAGGCCCGCCAGCGTCTTGCCCTCCGGCCGCTGTGCAATCAGCACGCGGCCGTCGGCATCGATCAAGGCAGCGGCAACGACGAGGACGAGTTTCATCCACGGACTCCGGCGACTGCAACAAGAACACCGTCATGCCCGGGCTTGTCCCGGGTATCCACGTCTGTCTTCGCTCGCAGCAAAGGCGTGGATGGCCGGGACAAGCCCGGCCATGACGGAGTTGGTGGGTCAAAAGAAATCACGAACGGTAGTCGCCGTTGATGGCGACATATTCCTTGGTGAGGTCGCAGGTCAGCACGCGGTCGCGACCTTTGCCGAGGCCGAGCGCTACCTTGATCTGTACCTTGTCGTTCTTCATCGCGTTCGACACTTCGGTCTCGTCATAGGACGGATCGCGCGCGCCCGACTTGGCGACGCGGATGCCGTTGAACGAGATCGACAGCTTGTCGCGATTGGCGGGCTCGCCGGCCTTGCCGACCGCCATCACCACGCGGCCCCAATTGGCGTCCTCGCCGGCGATCGCGGTTTTCACCAGCGGCGAATTGGCGATCGACATCGCGATCTTGCGGGCCGATGCCTTGGTGGTGGCGCCTTCGACCACGACTTCCACCAGCTTGCGCGCGCCTTCGCCGTCACGCGCCACCTGCTCGGCGAGATTGTTGAGGACGCCCTGCAGCGCCTTGACGAACGCCTTGAGACGGACGTCGCTCGCTTTGGTGATCTTCGGTGCGCCCTGGGCCGCGGCAGCGCCGGTGGCGAACATCAGCAGCGTGTCGGAGGTCGAGGTGTCGCCGTCGATGGTCACGGCATTGAACGAATCCGCCACACCAGCCTTCAACAGCGCCTGCAATGCCGGCGC
>SDZE01000532.1 GCA_004173095.1 Bradyrhizobiaceae bacterium | reverse complement strand
CGGTGGACTTCGCATCCCGAAATCTTTTCGAGATGACGCCCGAAATGCTCGTCATGGACGGCTCGGCCGACCGGTGGCTGATCGATCCGCCGCGCGAAGGGGCCTTCGCTCTCGCCAAGTCACTGGCGGAACTCAACCAGAACAGCCTGTCGCAAGGCAATTCCGCGGAACTGCCGGAACGCTGGCGCCCGCCGAAGCGGATCGTTTACGTCAGCTGCAATCCGGCTACGCTCGCGCGCGATGCCGGGCTCTTCGTCCATCAAGCCGGCTATCGATGCACCATGGCAGGCGTGGTGAACATGTTCCCGCACACGGCCCATGTGGAGTCGATGGCGGTGTTCGATCTGGACACCACCGCGCAGCGCTGAGCTCGCATGAAAAAAGGGGCCCGAAGACCCCTTGTTTTTAATCGATCCGAACGGCCATGCCGATCAGTCGCGCTCGCCGCCCGCGATGCCCAGCAGCATCAGCAGACTCTGGAAGACATTGAACAGATCCAGGTACAGCCTGAGCGTTGCGCTGATGTAGTTGGTCTCGCCGCCATCCACGATCTGCTTGAGGTCGTACAGCATGTACGCGGAGAAGATCGCGATGGCAGCGACGCTAATCGCCATCATGCCGGCAGTGGACCCGATGAAGATGTTGATCACGGACCCGACCAGCAGCACCATGGCGCCCACGAACAGGAACTTGCCCATTCCCGAAAGATCGCGCTTGATCACCGTGGCGAGACTCGCCATCACGAAAAACACACCTGCGGTGCCGCCGAAGGCCGTCATGATGAGCTGAGTGCCGTTTGAGAAGCCCAGCACCATTGACACCAGCCGCGACAGCATCAGGCCCATGAAGAAGGTGAAGCCCAGCAGGACGGCAACACCGGTCGCCGAGTTCTTCGTCTTCTCGATGGCATACATGAAGGCGAAGGCGCCGCCGAGAAATACGACCAGACCCAGACCGCCACGGAGCGACGACACCAGACCGGTCGCGACGCCGAACCAGGCGCCGAACACCGTCGGCACGAGCGTGGCCGCAAGCAGCCAGTAAGTG
>SDZE01000361.1 GCA_004173095.1 Bradyrhizobiaceae bacterium | reverse complement strand
AGTGAAGCGATGGCGCGCGTGTCACTGTCGATGGCGTGGATCTTTGCCTTCGCCGCGAGGCGCAATGCGAACGGACCGATCCCGCAGAACAGGTCGGCAACCAGCTTGGCGCCTTTGCAGTACTGCAATACGAGGGCCGCCAGCGTCTCTTCGCCTGCAGCTGTGGCCTGCAGAAAGGCACCGGGCGGCAGCGCGACGCTTGCCTTGCCCATCATGACCACGGGGGGCGTGCGCATCAGCACGAGCTCACCATGCCGCGTCAGCCGCGCAAGCCCGTGCTCGTTAGCGAGAGAGGACAGCTGCGCAATCAGCGCGGTGGATATCGGGCCGCTGCCACGGACGTCGATGTCGAGGCCGTTATCGGCAGCCGTCACCTGGATATCGAGCGGCTTGTCCATGGACTTCAACAGCTCCGCCACGGCGCGCGCGGCGTCCAGCGCGCCGGCCAGCGCAGGGTCCAGAATAGGGCAGTCCGCGATGGCGACGATGGCGTGGCTCGCAGCTTCGGCGAATCCGACCAGCGTTTGGCCGGCCTTATAGCGCGCATGCAGCGTGACGCGGCGGCGGCCGGCACCATGGGCATCGATCAGCGGATCCACTGTGCAGTCGATACCGGCCTGGCTCAGCGTGTCGATGACGATCTGGCGCTTCCATGCCTGATAGGGCGTCGGCTCCCAGTGCTGGATAACGCAGCCGCCGCAGCGCGCGAAATAGCGGCAGAACGGATCGATGCGTTCGACGCTCGCTTGCTCGATTTGCACGAGGCGAGTTTTGCCGTCGTTGTTGTCGGTATCGACGATCTCGCCGGGGAGCGTAAACGGCACATAGGTGGGCGGCCGATCGATGCTGACGCCATCGCCGCGATGGCCAACATGATCGATCGTGATGCGCTCAACCACGCCGCGCTCCCATGAAGAATTCGATATTGCCGTCACCGCCTTTGATCGAGGACGGGAAGACCTCGATATTGGTGCAGCCGAGTTCTTTCGCGAAAGCTGTGATGTCGTTGCAGATGGCCTGATGCAGATCGGCATTCTTGATGATGCCGCGCTTGGACTGCTTCCGGTCGGCCTCGAATTGCGGCTTGATCAGCGCCAGCAGGTTCATCGGCGCCGCCGCCAGCGACAGCGCGACGGGCAACACGGCCTTCAGCGAGATGAAGCTGACATCGATCACCACCACATCGGGCCGCGCGGGCAGGCGCTTGTTCTCGAAGTGACGGATATCGGTGGATTCCATCGACACGATTTTCGGATGGCCATGCAGCGAATGGTGCAACTGGCTGGTGCCGACATCGATGGAGAACACCATGCTGGCGCCGTTGGCAAGCAGCACTTCGGTGAAGCCACCGGTGGATGCGCCGACATCGAGGCAGACATGATCTTCGATCTCGATCGGGTAATGTTCGAGAGCGCCCGCCAGTTTGACGCCGCCGCGTGACACCCAGGGATGCGCCGGCTCGGCCTCGATTGCGGCATCGGGCAGCAACAACTCCGAAACCTTGGCGACCTGTTTACCATTGGCGATAACGAGACCGGCCTCGATGGCGGCCTGCGCGCGCGCGCGGCTTTCGAAGATGCCGCGTTCGACGAGAAGCGTATCGGCGCGCTGCTTCGATGCTGCGGATGAAGTCTGGGATTTCGTCATGTCAGTCGGCAGCAGTTCAGTAGGACGCAGCGAATTTCAGGCACTCTTCGAAGCTGGTGAGGTCCTGCCACAGATCGGCAGGCGCTTCGCGAGGGACGATCAGCGGCGAGCCGTAGAGATCCAGCGCATGGATCATCATGAGATTGTCGGTGAGGCCGAAGTTTTCCACCAGCAGTCCGTCCTTGTCGACCAGATGGCCATCGCGGTCGCTGATCTCGGTGATGCGGCGCAGCCGGTCTACATAGGGCGCGGGATCGTTGCTGTAGCCGAAGCACAGCTTGCCGTGACCGGCCATGAAGCCGAGTTCGAAAACGGTGCCGGCATCGGCGCTGGGGCCGCGGAACGGGGTGAGATTGGCGATGATGATGTCGCAGCGATTCATCATGGCCTCGTTGCCGTGGAAGATCTGGCGCGAGGCATCTGTGGCTGTTGCATCCACATCGTTGTTGAGCGGGAAGAATCCGTGGGCGCCGTGACGCTTGCACAATTCGACCTTGCGTCGCCCGATCTCGGCGGCGTTTGGCAAGAAGACGTCGGGGCCTGCAAGATAGATGTTCATGAAGTCCCCGTCCAAGCGCGAAGCGGGTCGACTTTGGCGCGTCAATCAGACGACAACGAGGCGATCCGAATCTGTGTACCGAATTGGATCGCAATTTTCAGTTGTCGTCACCCGACTTGATCGGGTGACCCAGTATACGCCGCTCCGTCATCGTTTACTGGATCGCCCGGCCAAGCCGGGCGATGACAGCGGAGTTTGCAGCGCTTAAGCAAGCTTGACGGTCTCGGCGGCGAAATCCTTACCGAGGGTCTCGAACACCTTTTTGACGATGCCCTTCGCGTCCAGACCGGCCTGCGCATACATGGCCGCCGGCGAGTCGTGATCCTGGAAGGTGTCGGGCAACACCATGGCGCGCATGCGCAAGCCGCCGTCCAGCATGCCGTGCTCGGCGAGCGTGTTCATGACATGGGAGCCGAAGCCACCAATTGAGCCTTCCTCGATGGTCAGCAGGATCTCATGCTCGCGGGCGAGCTTCAGCAGCAACTCCACGTCGAGCGGCTTCATGAAGCGGGCATCAGCGATCGTGGCCTGGAGGCCATGGGCAGCGAGTTCGTCGGCTGCCTTTTCGCATTCGGCCAGACGGGTGCCAAACGAGAACAGAGCGACCTGCTTGCCCTGGCGAATGATGCGGCCCTTGCCGATCTCCAGCGGGATGCCGACTTCCGGCATCTCGATGCCGCGACCTTCGCCGCGCGGATAGCGCAGCGAGCTCGGCGAATCGTTGATGGCCACCTGGGTCGCGACCATGTGCACGAGTTCGGCTTCGTCGGCCGCCGCCATGATCACCATATTCGGAAGACAGCCGAGATAGGCGTTGTCGAACGAACCGGCATGGGTGGCGCCATCAGCACCGACCAGGCCCGCGCGATCGATAGCAAAGCGCACCGGCAGGTTCTGGATCGCCACGTCATGCACGATCTGATCGTAACCGCGCTGCAGGAAGGTCGAATAGATCGCGCAGAACGGCTTGTAGCCTTCGGTCGCGAGACCTGCCGCGAAGGTGACAGCATGCTGCTCGGCAATGCCGACATCAAAGGTGCGGTGCGGGAAAGCTTTGTTGAAGATATCGACGCCGGTGCCCGATGGCATCGCCGCGGTGATGGCGACGATCTTGTCGTCCTTCTCGGCTTCCTTGACCAGGCTCTGACCGAACACGTTCTGATAGGCCGGCGCGTTCGGCTTCGACTTCGACTGGGTGCCGGTGGCGACGTCGAACTTAACGACGGCATGATATTTATCAACGGCAGCCTCGGCCGGGCCGTAACCCTTGCCTTTCTGCGTGACGACATGGACCAGGATCGGGCCGGTCTCCATGTCACGGACATTCTGCAGCACGGGCAGCAGGTGATCGAGGTTATGGCCGTCGATCGGCCCCACGTAATAGAAGCCGAGTTCTTCGAACAGCGTGCCGCCATTGACCATGAAGCCGCGGGAATATTCCTCGACGCGCTCGGCACGATCGGCGATCAGCTTCGGCAAGTGCTTGCCGAGCTGCTTGGCGGCATCGCGCAGGCCGCGATAGGTCTTGCCCGAATACATCCGCGACAGATAGGCCGACATGGCGCCGACCGGCGGCGCGATCGACATGTCGTTGTCGTTTAGGATGACGATCAGGCGCGAATTCATCGCGCCGGCATTGTTCATGGCCTCATAGGCCATGCCGGCCGACATGGAGCCGTCACCGATCACGGCGATGACATTGTTCGAGCCACCCGCCAGATCGCGCGCCACGGCCATGCCGAGGCCGGCGGAGATCGAGGTCGAGGAATGCGCGGCGCCGAACGGATCGTATTCGCTCTCCGAGCGCTTGGTGAAGCCCGACAGGCCGCCCGGCGTGCGCAGGGTGCGGATGCGATCACGGCGGCCGGTGAGGATCTTGTGCGGATAGGCCTGATGTCCGACATCCCAGATGATGCGGTCGCGCGGCGTGTCGAACACGTAATGAAGCGCAGTAGTCAGCTCGACCACGCCCAGGCCAGCACCAAAGTGGCCGCCCGTCACCGACACCGTATCGATGGTCTCCTGACGCAATTCGTCGGCGACCTGACGAATCTTCTCGACCTTCAGCTTGCGCAAATCTTCCGGCGTCCGGATGGTATCGAGCAGCGGGGTCTTACTAAAATTGGTCACGGCACTATTCCAATTTGACATGTCCGGGATTGAGTAGGCATCGAGTTCGTCGCGCGAAAGCGCCAAACGGTTCGGACTGCTGCATCCCCCGGCACCGGGAAGCTGGTTTCGAGGCCTTATAATGGGCTTCGATTTTTCGACGTGGTATCTAGCATGCTTGGAAGCTTCTTCATCCGAACATTTTCGTCAGATGGTTGAAGCGCTTATCACCGTTAACGACCGGCATCGTCGCCTGGTTCATTGCGGATGAACCTTGTCCCTTTACACCAAAGCCAGAATTAAAGCCAACCATTGCAGTCGGTTGGGTTCCCCCTACAGGTTCCGACGGGTTCCTAGCCGATCCGGCGCGCGGTCGCTTGGGCGCCGGCGGGCGTGCCGGAATTGGCGGTTTTTTGACCCAGATCAAGCTTCTTCCATGCTTTTTCGCGGGTTGTAATGTCTTGCGATGTGAAATCTAGGGTTGCGGTTGGCTGATCTATGCGTGTCCGCAACGCGACCGGGCCGCAGACGATCATGAAAAAATCGTAAGCATGCGGCCGTTCGTTCGCCATTACGAACTGGAAATGAACCCGGAAAAACTTCCAGCGGAACCGGTGATAGTGGTCCTGACGAATGATCTCACGGAACCGCACCGGGACGATGGTCGGGTTTCGCTTGTCGCGGCCAACCTCGATCCCATGACCGCTGACGGGGTCGAATGGGTAGAAATTCATCACGTCCTTGCGGGACTGACAGTCGATCCAGTCGATCGAAGGCTCTGTTGCGAGCCGACGCAGATTGTCGCG
>SDZE01000423.1 GCA_004173095.1 Bradyrhizobiaceae bacterium | reverse complement strand
GGCTGGGATCTGGCGATCCGCATCTTCAGCATTCCGGCCTATCAGATCCCCGCGCCCGGCGACGTGGTGAAGGTGCTCGTTACCGACTGGCGCGAACTGCTCGCACAGTCGTGGCCGACGACCTATGCGACCTTGCTCGGATTCCTGGCCTCCGCCGTGTTCGGCATTCCCGTGGCGATGTTGATCGCCGGCTCGCGCACCGTCGAAAGCTACGTTTATCCGCTGCTGGTGTTTTCGCAGTCGATCCCGAAAGTCGCCATCGCGCCGTTGTTCGTGGTGTGGTTCGGCTTCGGCATCGTGCCGAAGATCATCGCGGCGTTCCTGCTCGGTTTCTTTCCCGTCGTGGTGTCGGCGGTGCAGGGCTTCAAGTCGGTCGATCCCGACATGGTCGACCTCGCCCGCGCCATGAAGGGCAGCCGCTTCAAGGTGTTTTGCGCCGTCAATCTGCCACACGCGCTGCCGGCCATCTTTTCGGGGCTCAAAGTCTCCGTCACGCTCGCCGTCGTCGGCGCGGTGGTCGGTGAATTCGTCGGCTCCAATTCCGGCATCGGCTATGTGCTGCAGCGTTCGATCGGCACCTTCGATCTGCCGACCATGTTCGCAGCACTGGTGATCCTCGCGCTGCTTGGCGTGATCCTGTTCTGGCTGGTCGATCGTATCGAGCGCTTTGCGATTCCCTGGCACGTCAGCCAGCGTGCCGACGTTTTCGTCGCGTCCTGATCGGGACGCCAAATTCCAGAGCGGCCCGATTCAACGGGGCGCCATCACCTGCTTCAATGGGAGGCTGACTATGCTGAAATGGGTTACCGCCGTATCGACCGCCGCGATCACTGCAACGATCGCCTTCACCGCACCGGCCGCCGCTGCCGACAAGGTGACGCTGATGCTCAACTGGTATGTCTATGGCGAGCATTCGCCGTTCTATTACGGCAAGGCCAAGGGCATCTTCGAGGCCGAAGGCATCGATCTCGAAATCCAGGAAGGCCGTGGCTCGGCTGCGACCACCCAGGCGGTCGCCGCCAAGTCGGTGAATTTCGGCTATGTCGATGTGCCCACCATGATGCGCGCCGCGGTGAAGGGCGCGCCGGTGATTGCGACCGGCGTGCTGCTGCAGACCTCGCCGATGTCGGCGATGGGCTTCGTCGACAAGAACATCAGGAAGCCGGACGACATCAAGGGCAAGACCGTGGCTATCACGCCGGCGGATTCCATGACGCAGATCTGGCCGCTGTTCCTGAAGAAGGCCGGCTTGAAGGAGTCCGATTTCAAGACCGTGGCCGGCGACGGCCAGACCAAGCTGAACGCCGTCATCAACGGCCAGGCCGATCTGCTGCTCGGCTATGTCATGGACCAGTCCATGAAGATCAAGGATGCCACCGGCAAGGACGTCTATCCGATCAAGTTCGCCGACTACGGCATCCATCTGGTGTCGTCGGGCATCATCGCCAACACCGACTATGTGAAGGCGAACGCCGATCTCGTGAAGCGCTTCATGTCGGCCACCACCAAGGCGGTGGAAGCCGCATCGAAGGAGCCGAGGGCAGCGGCGCAGTCGATCCTCGATGCCAACCCGAAGGGCGGCAAGATCGATACGCTCACCCAGGGCTTCGAACTCACCATCCCCCTTTACACGACGCCGGAAACCAAGGGTAAGCGCCCGTTCCAGGTCACCGACCAGAACATGAAGGATTCGGTGGAGTTGATGGTCGAATATGGCGGTCTGGAAGCGAAGGCCAAGGACAATCCGAAGGCTTTCTACACCAACGACTACCTGCCGAAGTAAGCTGACAGGACCACTGATGACTGCAACGATGAAGGCCGCGAACCACATGAGCGTCGATCAACCCAGCGCGCATCTTCGTGTCGTGTCGGAGCAGTCGCAAAACACGACGTCGGGGATCAATCTCTCCGGCGTCTCCAAGACCTACGGGACCGGCGACGGCAAGGTACAGTCGCTGCGTCCGCTGGATTTCCACATCAATGACGGCGAGTTCTTCGTCGTGGTCGGACCGTCCGGTTGCGGCAAGTCCACCTTGCTCAAGATGATCTCGGGCCTGTTGCCACCGACCACCGGCGAAATCCGCGTCGATGGCAAGAAGGTCACCGAGCCCCATGGCGATGTCGGCATCGTGTTTCAGAACGCGCTGCTGCTGCCGTGGCGGAACATTCTAAACAACGTGCTGATGCCCATCGACATGAAGAACCTGTCGCGCGAGACCTATACGCCGCGCGCCAGAGAACTCCTGAAGATGGTGGGCCTCGAAGGTTTTGAGAAGAAGCTGCCGTGGCAATTGTCCGGCGGCATGCAGCAGCGCGCGTCGATCTGCCGGGCGCTGGTGCACGATCCCAAGATCATGATGATGGACGAGCCGTTCGGCGCACTCGATGCGATGACGCGCGAGAAGATGAATGTCGAACTGTCGCGCATCCAACGCCGTACCGGCAAGACCATCCTCCTGATCACCCACTCGATTCCGGAAGCGGTGTTTCTGGCCGACAAGGTGCTGGTGATGACCGAGCGCCCCGGCGGCATCGCCGCGATCTACGACGTGCCGCTGGGCCGCGAGCGCACGCTGGACGTGATGTCGAACCCGGTCTTTACCGATCTGGTCGCGCGCATCCGCAAACATTTCATGACCAACAGCACGCTGGATTGACGCCGTTGACCGCCCCGCGCATCGCCCTGCGAGACATCACGCTGTTCGAGCGCCCGACGGCGTTCGTGCGGCCGTTTCGTTTCGGCAGCGTGACGGTCCATGCAGCACCCCAGGCCTTCGTGCGTGTCGAGCTCGATGTCGAGGGCAGGGGCGTGTTCGTTGGTGCCTCTGCCGAATTGATGGTGCCGAAGTGGTTCGACAAGCGGTCGCATCTGTCGATCGACGATACGGTGGATGAATTGCGTCAGTCGCTGGCGATCGCGAAAGACCTTTACCGCGCGCAATCCGGCTTCATCTCGGCGTTCGGCCTGCATGCCGCCTGCATCGGCGCGCAAATGGACGCCTGCGCCGCGCGCGATATCCCGCCGCTGGCGGCGGCGTTTGGTCCCGCCGAAATCGACAAGGCGGTGCTTGACGCCTTGCTACGCGGGCTGGGCATCGATTTCTTCAGCGGTATGCAAGCCAATGTCGCCGGGCTCACCGTGCGGCTCGCGCCCGATCTCGGCGCCGACGATATCGCGACGTTTCTCTCTGGTCGCGACCGTCTTCCGCGCGTCGCGCTGCGCCACACCGTGGGACTCGATGACATCATCGAAGGCGAGGGCGGCGTCGCCGACCCTTCCGAAAACAGCGGCGCGCGCTTCTTCAAGCTGAAGATGAATGGTGATCCCGAAGCGGACGCGCAGCGTCTCACGCGGATCGGCGATGCGCTGACGACGCTGCCTCATGATTATCAGGTCACGCTCGACGCCAATGAGCAATATGCCGATCTCACGGCACTGCGCGCGCTGCTCGATCGTCTCGACCATGATCGTGCGCTCGCGCCGATCGCGTCGAGACTTCTTTATATCGAGCAGCCGATGCCGCGCGACATCACGCGCGAGGCGCCGCTCGGTGCGCTCGCCTCCCGCGCCTTCATCATCGACGAAGCCGATGATAGCTGGGACGCATTCCCCGCCGCGAAGCGGCTCGGCTATCGCGGCATCTCGTCGAAATCCTGCAAGGGTCTCTACAAGTCCATCGCCAATGCCACCCGCGCCACGGCATGGAGTGCGCAGGGCACCCCGCATTTCATCACCGGCGAAGATCTGACCTGCCAGGCCGGGCTCGGCGTGCAGCAGGACCTGGCGCTCGGTGCGCTGATCGGCGTCCGACATGCGGAGCGCAACGGTCATCATTACGTCGATGGCTTCGGCTTTGCGCCAGCGGGAGAGGCCGAAGCGTTTCTCGCAGCCCATCCCGATCTCTACAGCCGCGATGAAGACTTCATCCGGTTGTCGATCACCAACGGCGACCTGCTCACCGGATCGCTCACCACTCCCGGATTTGCATCCGGCGCCCATCCGGACTGGACGGCACTTCAGCCGCTCGCAGTCCCTCCAACTGAAGTTCTCGCATCCTAAGAATCTGGAGTCCTGACTATGGCTGTCCACCGCCTCGGCATCATCATGAACGGCATCACCGGCCGTATGGGTCTCAACCAGCATCTCGTGCGCTCGATCGTCGCGATCCGCGCGCAAGGCGGCGTGACGCTCAAGAACGGCGACCGCATGATGCCGGATCCGATCCTCGTCGGTCGCAATGCCGAGAAGATCGAAGGCCTCGCCAAGAAATACGGCATCGCGCGCTGGACCACCGATCTCGACAAGGCGTTGGCCGATCCGAACGACACCATCTTCTTCGACGCCGCCACCACGCAGGCGCGGCCAGGCCTGCTGCAAAAGGCGATCGCAGCCGGCAAGCACATCTATTGCGAGAAGCCGATCGCGACCAATCTCGCCGAAGCGCTCGACGTCATCAAGGTCGCGAATGCCAAAGGCCTCAAGCACGGCACCGTGCAGGACAAGCTGTTCCTGCCGGGCCTGAAGAAGCTGGCCATGCTGCGCGACAGCGGCTTCTTCGGCAAGATGCTCGCGGTGCGCGGCGAGTTCGGCTACTGGGTGTTCGAAGGCGACTGGCAGGAAGCCCAGCGCCCGTCGTGGAATTATCGCAAGGAGGACGGCGGCGGTATGATCCTCGACATGGTCTGCCACTGGCGCTACGTGCTCGACAATCTGTTCGGCGAAGTCGAGAGTCTCACTTGCCTCGGCACCACCGATATCCCGGCGCGTTGGGACGAGCAGGGCAAGCAATACAAGGCGACCGCCGATGACTCGGCCTATGCCACCTTCCAGCTCAAGGGCGGCGTCATCGCCCACATGAACATGTCCTGGGCCACCCGCGTCTATCGTGATGACCTCGTCACCTTCCAGGTCGACGGCACCCATGGTTCGGCAGTCGCCGGTCTCACCGAATGCATGATCCAGGCTCGTCAGGCGACGCCGCGCCCGATCTGGAATCCCGACGAAAAGCGCACCCACGATTTCTACGCCGACTGGCAGAAGGTTCCGGACAATGCCGTCTATGACAACGGCTTCAAGGAGCAGTGGGAGATGTTCATCCGTCACGTCTGCGAGGATGCGCC
>SDZE01000535.1 GCA_004173095.1 Bradyrhizobiaceae bacterium | reverse complement strand
GGCCGCATCGATGCAGCCTGGGCGCGCTGGGTGCGGCCGTGGACGCTGGTGGCGTGGGTGTTCCTCACTCTCGGCATCGCGATGGGCTCGTACTGGGCCTATTACGAACTCGGCTGGGGCGGCTGGTGGTTCTGGGATCCGGTTGAGAATGCCTCGCTGATGCCGTGGCTGTCAGGCACCGCGCTGTTGCATTCCGCCGTGGTGATGGAAAAGCGCAACGCCCTGAAAGTGTGGACGGTGCTGCTGGCCATCCTCACCTTCTCGCTGTCGCTGCTGGGGACGTTCCTGGTGCGCTCCGGCGTGCTCACATCGGTGCATGCCTTCGCCACCGATCCCACGCGCGGCGTGTTCATCCTGCTGATCCTGTGCGTGTTTATCGGCGGCAGCCTGACCCTGTATCTGTGGCGCGCATCGTCGCTGAAACAGGGCGGCCTGTTCGCGCCGATCTCGCGCGAGGGCGCGCTGGTGCTGAACAACCTGTTCCTCACCACCGCCTGCGCCACCGTGTTCGTCGGCACGCTGTATCCGCTGGCGCTGGAAATGGTGACCGGCGACAAGATCTCGGTGGGGGCGCCGTTCTTCAATCTCACATTCGGACCGTTGTTCGTGCCGCTGCTGCTGGCGGTGCCGTTCGGCCCGCTGATGGCCTGGAAGCGCGGCGACCTGCGCGGCGTGGCGCAGCGGCTGCTGGCGGCCGGCATCGCTGCTTTGGTTGCGACGGCTTTGGTCTGGGCCTGGACCACGGGAGGCGCCGCGCTGGCGCCGCTCGCCATCGGGCTTGCGGTGTTCGTGATCGCCGGCGTCATGGTCGATATCGCCGAACGGCTGGCGCTGTTCCGGCTGTCCTTCACCGCGTCGATGCAACGCGCGCGTGGCCTGCCGCGGGCGACGTGGGGCACTGCATTTGCGCATGCGGGCCTCGGCGTCGCGCTGATCGGCATCGTCTGTGAAAGCACATGGAACAGCGAGTTCATCGGCACCATGAAGCCGAACGACGTGGCCAAGCTCGCCGGCTACGAACTGACGCTCAAGGATGTGACGCAGCAGCAGGGGCCGAATTTTCGCGCCAGTGTGGCACGCTTCGTGGTGACACGGAGCGGCCAGGAGATCGGCGTGATGGCGCCGTCGAAACGCAATTTCACCGCCCGGCAATCCTCGACCACCGAGGCGGCGCTGCTGTCGCGCGGCGCCAGCCAGATCTATATTTCGCTCGGCGACGACACCAATGCAGGCGCCGTCGCGGTGCGCATCTATCACAAGCCGCTGGTGCTGATGATCTGGTGGGGCCCGGTAATGATGGCGCTGGGCGGGCTCTTATCGCTGTCCGATCGCCGCTTGCGCGTCGGCGCACCGAAGCCGGCGAAATCGACGCGCCAATTGCAGCCGGCGGAATAGACATGCGCCGGATCGCAGCTGCTCTACTCGCCTTCGCACTGCTTGCCGCCGCGCCTGCAAGCGCTGTGCAGCCGGACGAGGTGATGCAGGACAGCGCCAAGGAAGCGCGGGCGCGGCATCTGTCGAAAGAGCTGCGTTGCATGGTCTGCCAGAACCAGTCGATCGACGACAGTGACGCGCCACTGGCACGCGACCTGCGCCTCCTGGTCCGCGAACGCTTAGCCACCGGCGACAGCGACGACCAGGTGCTTAACTTCCTGGTCGCGCGCTACGGCGAATTCGTGCTGCTGAAGCCGCGGCTGGAATGGCACACGCTGCTGCTGTGGCTGCTGACGCCGTTGGTGCTGATCGGCGGCGCCGTGACGCTGTGGTGGCAGACCCGGCGGCGCGGACCGCCCGAACGCACCGCCTCAGCGATGCTCACTCCCGAAGAAGAAGCCCGCATCGAACGGCTGCTACAGGCGCAGGACAAGTCCAGCTAATCACTGGTCGCCCGCTTATTTGCGCGGAAGCACGGCCTGGATGTTGCGTCCCGTTCGCTCGATATGCACGCGCAGAATTTTGCTGGCGTCGCGCGTGCGTCGCTCGATCACGGCATGGGCCATCGCCGTGTGTTCCGCGGGAACGTCGCGATCCGGGGGATGCTTCTTCAGGAAGATGCGACGATAGCGATCGCTCTGGTCATGCAGCGTGGCGCAGAACTGGCGCAGCAGCGGCATCCCGCAGGCGGAGATCAGTTCGGCATGGAAGGCGCGATGTGCGACCTCCCAGGATTCCAGTTCCGCGGTCGAGCGCGAACCGCGCTTGCAGCGGTTGAGCTGGTGAAGCGCTGCCAGAATGCGGCCTTCCCAGGCGACGTCGCCATGCTCGATAGCTTCCTTGATCGCCAATCCCTCGAATTCGACGCGTAGGCGGATGATCTCGGTGAGGTTCTCTGCCGAGACCGGTGTAACGCGGTAACCGCGTTGATCGATCAGTGCGACCAGGCCGTCGTTTTCCAGCCGGCACAGCGCCTCGCGCAGCGGGCTGAGGCTGACGCCGAACGCAGCGCGCAGGCGGCCGAGGTTAAGCTTGCTGCCGGGCAGCAGGTCTCCACGCATGATGGAATCGCGCAAACGGGCAACGAGGGTACTCGAGAGGGTCGTAGGTGCCGGGGCCGGCGTGATGATTGTGCTGCTCATGACACGGTCAGGTGAGAAGATCGAAACCGTAAAGCGAAGTCGGGTTGTCCACCAGTGCCAGTTTCTGTGAGCGGGCGTCGGGCAGCCAGAGCGGAATGAGATCGACGAGATCTCCGTCATTAGGCATCGCAACCGGACAGATCGGATGTGGCCAGTTGCTGCCCCATAGGATTCGGTCCGGGCGCAACGCGACAACCTTCTCGATCATCGGCAGCATGTCGCGATGCGGATAGGGCTCGGCGGACAGTCGATACAGGCTGGCGAGCTTGACCCAGCAGCGGTCGGTGTCGAGTAGTTGCAGCAAGGTCCGGAACGGCTCGGAATCGACACCCTCGGCTGCACTGATGCGCGCCAGATGATCGAGAACGAAGGAACTGCGCGTGGCCCGCAATTGCGGTGCGATGTCGATCAACTCGCTGGCAGCGTGAAAATGCAACACGAGATGCCAACCGAGATCGATGGTCTCGCTCGCAAGCCGATCCAGATGCTCGAAGGTCGCTCCGCCGCTCACCACCGTCGACATGCGGCAACCACGCATGCCGCGACGATGCATGTCGGCAAGCTCGTTTTGCGGCAGGCCTGAGGGGATCACGGCAACACCGCGCAAGCGCGATGGATTGCGATCGAGCGCCGCAAGTGTAGCGCGGTTGTCGATGCCATGGGCGCCGCCGTGCACGATCACCGCACGATCGATGCCCAGCACGGCATGAAGCTGCACGAGATCTTCATAGGTGCAATCTTCCGGCGTGTAGCTGCGCTGATCGCTGAAGGGAAATTGCGCCTGCGGCCCGAACACGTGGACATGGGTGTCGCACGCGCCCGTCGGCATGGTGAAGGTCGGACGGCTGGGATGGCGGTCGGGCCCGGGGCAAAGTTTTCGCGTTCCGGGCGGGTCCGAACTCATGGTTGCGCTCCCTTGCACCTGCCGGTCGTGCCGGCAATCATGACGCGAGAATGTCGCCCGATTTGACGACGCGCTGAAGCAGTGTCAACATAAAATCGAGAAAACGAAAAAAATCGATTTTGTGGGAGGATGGCGTGAAGCGTCTGATTTCGGCCATAGCGGCTGCAGCGATAGCGACTTTGATCGGGCACCCGGCAACGGCTGCAGCGTTTCCGGAGCGTGGCGTCAAGATCGTGGTGCCGTTCCCGGCCGGCGGCTCGAACGACGTCGTGGCGCGCTTGCTGGGCAGCAAGCTGTCTGAACTTTGGGGACAGCCGGTGGTGGTGGATAATCGCGCCGGCGGGGGCGGCAATATCGGCGCCGAAGCCGTCGCTCGTTCAGCTGCCGACGGATATACGCTGCTTCTGACAGCGCCGGGACCGCTCGCAGTCAATCAATCGCTCTATGCGCAATTGCCGTTCAATCCGGAGCAGGACTTCACGCCGGTAGCCCTGATCGCTTCGGTGCCGATCGTGTTGGCCGTCAATCCAGCCGTCAAGGCGACGACCGTGGCCGAGCTGATCGCACTCGCGAAGGCGTCGCCGGGAAAACTCAACTTCGGATCGTCGGGTCTCGGTTCGACCAATCATCTGGCGGGCGAACTGCTGAAGACGCTGGCGGGAATCGATATTGTGCACGTTCCCTATCGCGGTGCCGCTCCGGCGATGAATGATTTGATCGGTGGCCAAATTCCGATGATGTTCGACAACATGCCGGCGGTGCGACCGCAAGTGCAGGGTGGCACCATTCGCGCGCTAGCCGTAGCTGGTACGAAGCGTTCGCAGCTATTTCCAGAATTGCCGACCATGGTGGAGGCGGGTATCCCGAACTTCGAAGCGTCGTCATGGTTCGGCCTCGTCGCGCCCAGCGGAATGAAGCCGGAGATGACGAAGACGCTGATCGACAGTGTCGCCAAGGTGATGAAGGATCCCGATATGGCTAAACGGTTGGCCGACGTCGGCGCGGAGCCAGGCACTTTGTCCGGCGATGCATTCGCCACGTTCCTTCGCGCGGAAGCGCGCAAATGGGGACAGGTGGTGAAGACGGCCGGAGCAAAAGTCGATTGATGCAAGGACGTTTTGCCGTGCGCGGCGACGTCAACGACACGATCATGCGAGACAGGATAGGACGAGATGACGACGACAGATGCCAAGCTCGACGAACTCAAGGGCCGCTACGAGACCATGATAGGTTTCACGCCACCGAAAATCGCCAAGCGGCTCGAACTCGGCATGCGGGTCGATCCGGATCTCGTCGTTGCACTGGAGGACTGGCGCATCGCCGCACTGTCGCCAGTGGCGCTTGATCAAAAGACGGTGCAACTGATGGCCTTCGCCATCTTGCTGGTGCAGACATCGGAGGCCGCGGCCAACCACGCCAAAGCGGCGATCAAGGCCGGCGCGACACTGGAAGAACTGCATGCCAGCGCAGGAATCGCGGCGCTGTTCCGCGGCGTTGCGGCGTTCAACATGGCCGGTGAGATCCTCGCCGGCTTGTTTCCGGATCCGGCCAAGACCGACCACTGACGCTACTGCGGGGCCTCGCGATCGGTAGCGGCGGTTTGGGGGCAGCCGCCCCCGCGTCACCCCGTCGCACCCATCCCGCCGAAATTACAAAACCTTAAT
>SDZE01000256.1 GCA_004173095.1 Bradyrhizobiaceae bacterium | reverse complement strand
CGCGAGTTCGGGCGGCAGACCGTCCGCGATGATCATCTCGCCGCGCAGCACGCCGTGCGATTTTGCATGCACCGAGCGGACGGCATGGCCGTAATCCTCGGAGGTCCGCGTCAGGATCAGGTCGAAGGCGTCATTCAGACCGCGGATGACGTCCTGCTCGTCGTCAGCGATGTGCTCGACGGACGGCGTATACGCAACGGGTGGTTTCAAAGCCGTGTTGTTTGTCATCGCAACTCTCCTCACTGTGGTGCCAAGGGCGTGGCGCCTGGTGTGGCCGGCGATGGGGTGCGTGCGGTCTGAAGCGCTGCTCGAATGCCGTGCGTCATGTCATTTTCCTCTGCATTTTTCGCAGCGATAATGGCATCCGCGGACAGATGTTCCTGGCGCGCTTGCGCCGGTTGGTGGACACCTTCGATGTTGCCGCGGCGAGCATCGCCGGCAGGTCGTTAACGCGCATGCGTCTCCCTTCGTAGGCGGAACGCTGACCCTGCAGAGGGAGGTGGAGAACGACACCATGGCCATTCGCAAGTCTGGGGATAAGGATCGGATTCTGGGCGCGAATTTCCGTGGCGCGAGAATGGGATAGCTTTCATGGCGGCAAAGCCGTGCAAGCCGCGCGAATTTGCTGTAAGCGCTCCCTTCACGTTCACCTGGACGACGGAACGGGTCACATAACAGGAGCATTCCATGCCGGCATTGCCGCTCTCGGGCATCAAGGTTATCGACATGACGCGGGTGCTTGCCGGCCCGATTTGCGGTCAGATGCTCGGCGATCTCGGCGCCGAAGTGATCAAGATCGAACGTCCTGCAACCGGCGACGACGCCCGTGCTTTCGGTCCTCCTTATCTCAACGATCCCGATGGCAGTCGGCGGGACAATTCGTTCTATATCTGCGCCAACCGAAACAAGAAGTCGGTCACGGTCAATGTGGCGTCTGCCGAAGGCCAGGAGATCATCCGCGAACTTGCGAAGACCGCCGATGTGGTGCTGGAAAATTACAAGGTCGGCGATCTCAAGCGCTACGGCCTCGACTACGAGTCGCTGAAGGCCATCAA
>SDZE01000088.1 GCA_004173095.1 Bradyrhizobiaceae bacterium | reverse complement strand
AGCGTTGAACCTCCGCGACAGCTCGCCGCACCTATCATGGTGAGCAATACGGAGAATGTCATGCCTGTAGCCCTCAAGCGACCGACCATCGTTTCCAAAGCGCCCCCGAAGAAATTGAACCTGCTGGTCCATGCCCTGATGTTCGGAGCGGCGACCTTGTTCGTAGGTCTGTTGCTTCTGACCTATGGGCTGGATCTGAGCCCAGGTCTGTTCTGAAAAGCAACAAACTCGCCGATGTCGCGACCGGCGAGTTTGTCGTGCTTTACTGATGGCGGTACGCAGAACTGATCCGCCTGCGATCAAGATGCCCTGCAAATGTTAAGGAAGAATTCGCAACGCATGCGGCGCTTGTCATTCGCATTGCGAGTTTGCCCTGCTCATCATCCGCACACGCGTCGGATGCACCTCGATGGATGTTGGATGGTGAGTTCGCATTGCCGCTCGAACGGCTACAAGCGTGACACGCAAAATCATCTCTCGTCGGCAGCGACCCGTCATGCATGCCATCATGCTGCACTGCAGGTCGTCTTTCACGCGGTCTTGCACATCACTTCACCTGCGACATCATCGTTCGCGCTGCCCCCTGTTGCGCAGAACGGCACAGACAGCCATGCAGCTTCGTGTCTATAACGATGCCATAGCCATCCGCACGAGATGGTCATGCATGTCGATACAAGAAACGGGAGAACGACCTTGAAGATTGCATACGCCCCCCGCCAGACCCCCTACACGCTCGCCCCCGAAGATGCGTTGAACGACCTGCGGATGTCGGAACAGGTGCGGCCGCTGTTCGATCACGTCCGGAAATTCATCGCGACAACCGTCGAGCCGATGTCGGTCGAGTTCTATCGTGCCGGCGACAAGAAGACCGACCGCTGGTCGTTCACCCCGGAACAGCTCGATATTCTCGGCAAGGCTAAAAACAAGGCGCGCGAAGAAGGTCTGTGGAACTTCTTCTTGCCCGACGCTGAAACCGGCGAAGGTTTGAAGAACCTCGATTACGCCTATATCGCCGCTGAGCTCGGCAAGAATCCGCTCGCTTCGGAAGCGATGAACTGTTCTGCGCCGGACACCGGCAATATGGAAGTCATCGAGCGCGTCGGCACCAAAGAGCAGAAAGAGAAATGGCTGAAGCCGCTGCTGGCCGGCGAAATCCGCTCAGCCTATGCGATGACCGAGCCGAATGTGGCATCGTCCGACGCCAAGAACGTCTCGACCTCGGCCAAACTGGTCGGCGACGAGTGGGTCATCAACGGCGAGAAATACTACATCTCCGGCCTCGGCGATCCCCGCTGCAAGATCATGATCGTGATGGTGAAGACCAGTCCCGACGCTGCGCCCAGCAAGCAGCAGTCGCAGATCCTGGTGCCCGTCGATACGCCCGGCGTCGAAGTCATCGGTCCCATGCACGTGTTCGGTCACGACCACGCGCCACGCGGCCACATGCATATGCGCTTCAACGACGTCCGCGTACCCAAGGAGAACATCCTGCTCGGCGAAGGGCGCGGCTTCGAGATTTCGCAGCTTCGTCTCGGCCCCGGCCGTATCCATCATTGCATGCGCACCATCGGCAAGGCCGAGAAGGCGCTGGACATGATGGTGGCGCGCGGCCTCACCCGCGAAGCATTCGGCAAGAAGATCGCACATCTGGGTGGCAATCTGCAGATCATCGCGCAGGCGCGCTGCGAGATCGAGGCGATGCGGCTGATGGTGCTGAAGGCTGCCAAGGCGATGGACGTGCTGGGCAACAAGGAAGCCCGGATCTGGGTCAGCATGGTCAAGGCCATGGTGCCGGAGCGCGCCTGCAAGATCATCGATCAGGCGATCCAGATGCATGGTGCCACCGGCATCTCGCAATGGACCCCGCTCGCCGAAATGTACACCGATGTGCGCCATCTGCGCTTTGCCGACGGCCCCGATGAAGTGCACTGGATGGTCGTGGGTCGCCATGAGCTGACGCTGTAGTCCCGCCTTAAAGCGATCGCGTGGCTCTCGGCACGAGAGCCTCGCGATCGCCAATCCCGGGCCTCAGCCCCTGCGCAACTATTTACCGGCTATTTGCATCCTGTGCGTATGCTACCCGCAGCACTGAGGACGCAGGCATGACTCCCGAACGGCGAAATACCGACCGCGTGACGTTCGAACGCGGATTTCCGGTCTGGTTAATGGCGATCGACGGCACATGGCGGCGGAATTGCCGGATGATGGATGTCTCGGAAACCGGCGCCCGCCTGGTGGTCGAAAGCTCCATCGAAGGCATTAATCTCAAGGAATTTTTTCTGCTGCTATCCTCGACCGGCCTTGCGTTCCGTCGCTGCGAGCTTGCCTGGGTCAATGGCGAGGAAATCGGAGCAACCTTCCTGCGCCAGGGCCCGAAAAAGAAGCAGGACAGGAAAGCCGACGCGGACGCCTGACAGCAATTGAGCGAATCGCGCCACAACGAGCATCTGCGTGTCGCATGACCGCGCATGGCATGTCGCAAGGCCACACCTACGGGAACGCATGGCAGCCTAAAAGCTTACCTCCCCGCGTACCGGTGCGTTGATCCGCCGGTATTTCAGGAGCTCGCCATGAAGGACTTTTCAAACGCTGCCTTTTCTCCGGACGTCGTTTCGATGATGCAGAAGGTGCTGGATAGTGCCGTCGCAACCCTGCCCCACCCGGTCAGTTCCGTTCACGTCCAGTCAATCGCGGAAACGATTCTGCGCACGACACGAGAGGGAGAGCGGGATCCGAAGATGCTGCAGACGATGGCATTGCTCGAACTTCAATTGACCGATCGCTGACGGCCCGACCCTCCACTGGCTGTCGAGCAGATCGCGCAATGCTCGAGGAACAGGTTATCGCGCGAGGCGGAGACTGCGGAATGCCCTACGCACTGTTCACGAATACGACGAAGGTCAGCAAAGCATTTGCCAGCAAGTCGGATGTCTGGCGCCATGCCGAAGACAGCGGTCTTGTGACCGAGGTCGGCCTTGGTGAGGAAGACCCGCCGCGCCGGGCCCTCGACATGGGTTACACCATTCAGGAATGCGCGCCCGATCCATCCGAGGCGGACACCCGAAGCGGCATGAGCGAATACGATATTGCGAAAATGATCGCTGCCTGCCGAGTCAATCAGCCGTCCGCAACCGCCGCATCGTAAACTCGATGGCGCCGTCTGCAGTCTCGCGCCAGGCCTCGACTTCGGTCATGTAAGCTTGTTTCGGAAACCGCTCGAGAAATGCGCGCGCGGTCTTCCGCGCTTCGTCGCGCGGCTGAGTGAACGTCTCCCGCAGGTAGCCGTCCTCAAGTTTGCGCCCTATCCGGCGCTCGGCCATGGCGGCCGCAAGATCGCGCGGTGTCTTCGGCATGGTTGCTACTCCAAACACAAGCAACGATGGAACTGCAGATTGACACGTAACAGACGTTGATCAAGCACAAAAGAAAAGGGCGCCACACTGATGCGGCGCCCTTCCCCTAAACTCGCTGATCCGAGCGCCGAGGCGCCCGAGCCGGTTCATGATGCGAAGAGCAGCGTGAACTTAGCGGGCGGCCTCAGCGAGGTGACAGCGCTTGGAATGAGACACTGGACCACCTCCTTTCGTTGTTGACGATGCCTGCAATATAGAGCGCTTCTCCCGGATGTTAAGCCCCCACCGGGTTCCAATATGTTTGACGGCGGGGCACGGGGTTGCCATAGTTCAAATGCGCAACCGACATTTGGCCAGCGCCACGGGCAGCAATGAAGAACGGGCTCTACTCACTCCATGTCGTCCTACTCGATGGACGAGCAGGCAAAGGCAGCGGTGTCGTCACCTTTCGAGAAGGCGAATTGCTCGGCGGCGACGCCTATCTGTTCTATGTCGGCACCTACACGGTCAATCACGAGGCCGGTACGTTCAAGGGCGAGGTCTCGGTCATGCAGCACACACCGAGCCCCGACATGAGCCCCCTGTTCGGTAATCAGACCCAGCCGGTCGGCATCGGCTTGACCGGCACATTCAACGACACCTCCGCGACCATGAACGGCACTGCGCTAGTCGGCAAGAACAGCCAGATTTTTCACGCCACGCTGCGCAAGCTCGCCGAATTCGAGAAGTAACAGCCGCTTTCATCCTGCATGATCGATCCGAACCGCTATTCCGCGGCAGCTTCCAGTGGCGCGGTGCGCGGCAAGATGATCTGGATGCGGGTGCCCTGCCCCGGCTCAGATTGCAGATGCAGGCGGCCGCCGAGCCTGCTGGTGACGATGCTGTAGACGATGTGCAGCCCAAGGCCTGTCCCGCCCTGATCGCGCCGCGTTGTGAAGAACGGATCGAAGGCGCGGCGTCGCACCTCTGGCGTCATCCCGATCCCGTCGTCCGAGCATAGAATTTCGACGTGATCGGCGCCGGCGGCCTGCACTTTGATTTCGACCGCGCCTCCTTCTCCATTCGGGAAGGCATGCGCCACAGCGTTCAGCAGCAAGTTGGTGATCACCTGCCCGTAAGGACCGGGGTAGCTGTTCATGGTGAGGTTGGGCTGACACTCGACCGAGAGCGCGAGCTTTTGCTTGCGCAGTCCCGGCTTCAGACTCATCACCACCTGCTCGGTGAGGTCGGCGAGATCGAACACCCGTTGATCGGAATAATTGCGATCAGCCGC
The DNA here is from genome assembly GCA_004173095.1 of Bradyrhizobiaceae bacterium. Lineage (GTDB taxonomy): Bacteria > Pseudomonadota > Alphaproteobacteria > Rhizobiales > Xanthobacteraceae > Tardiphaga. The sequence goes on along the minus strand of SDZE01000088.1, from coordinate 540 downwards.
CACCTGTTTGAACGACTGGATCAGTTCGGCTGCCCGATTGAGATTGGCAACCAGTTGAGAGGCAGCGTCGCGATTGGCTTCGATGAATTCGTTCAAGGCCGATCGCCGCAGATCGCCGCGCGCCACCTCCTCGCCGAAACGGGCCACACGCCGTTCCAGCGATGACGCCACCGTCAGGCTGATGCCGACGGGATTGTTGACCTCATGTGCAACGCCGGCGACGAGGCGCCCGAGCGCTGCCAGTTTCTCGGCTTCGATCAGTGAATTCTGTGTCTCGCGCAGATTGCGCAGCGCAGCCTCGGCGGCATCGCGGGCCTTGCGCATCTCCTGTTCGCTGCGCTTGCGCTCGCCTATATCCAGCGCCACCGTGACGATGTTCTCGATCGCGCCATCGGCACGCAACAGCGGCAGCTTGTTGACAAGCCATTGCCGCATCACGCCGGCGGCGTCGCGATACTCTTCCTCGTAGAATCCGAGACCGTTATTGGTGGCGAGCACGCGCTTGTCATGTTCGTCAGTCTTCGCAGCGCCATAACGCGC
>SDZE01000506.1 GCA_004173095.1 Bradyrhizobiaceae bacterium | reverse complement strand
TTACATCCGGTACGCGCTGTAAGACTTGGACTTACAGCGAGCGCTGGATGGTCTCGATACGGTAGCACTCGATCACGTCACCGGCACGCATGTCGGAGTAGTTTTCGAACGCCATGCCGCATTCCTGGCCTGATGCCACTTCCTTCACTTCGTCCTTGAAGCGCTTCAGCGTCGATAGCTTGCCTTCGTGCACGACGACGTTGTCGCGGATCAGGCGCACATTGGCGCCGCGTTCCACGGTGCCGTCGGTGACGCGGCAACCCGCAACCTTGCCGACCTTCGAGATGTTGAACACTTCGAGGATCTGCGCATTGCCGAGCATGGTTTCGCGCAGCGTCGGCGCGAGCAGGCCGGACATCGCCTTCTTCACGTCATCCACGAGATCGTAGATGATGTTGTAGTAGCGGATTTCGATGCCGTTGCGCTTGGCCAGCGCTGTCGCTTCCTTGTTGGCACGAACCGAGAAGCCGATGATGGCGGCGTTGAAACCTTCCGCCAGCGTGACGTCGGACTCCGAGATGCCGCCGACACCCGCATGCAGGATGCGGGCTGCGACTTCGTCGGTGCCGAGCTTCTCCAGCGAGCCGAGAATGGCTTCCAGCGAACCCTGCACGTCAGCTTTGATGACCAGCGGAAAGTCCTTGCGCCCCACGGTCTTCAACTGGCTCATCATCTGCTCGAGCGAGCCGCGCATGCCATTGGTGGAGGCCGCGGACTTCTCGCGCTTCGCATGGGTGCGATAGTCGGTAATCTCGCGGGCACGCGCTTCGTTGACCACGACGGCCATACGATCACCGGCTTCCGGCGGACCGTTGAAGCCGAGCACTTCGACGGGCACCGACGGACCGGCTTCGGTGAGCTGCTCACCCTGATCGGAGATCAGCGCGCGAACACGGCCCATTTCGGAGCCGGCCACGATGATGTCGCCAACCTTCAGGGTACCGCGCTGAACCAGCACGGTCGCCACCGGACCACGACCACGATCGAGCTTGGCTTCGATCACGGTGCCTTCCGCCGGACGATCCGAATTGGTCTTGAGATCGAGGATTTCGGCCTGCAAGGCGATCATCTCGAGCAATTTGTCGAGATTGGTCTTGTTCTTGGCTGACACTTCGACATCGACGACGTCGCCGCCGAACGATTCAACCTGCACGTCGTGCTGCAGCAGCTCGGTGCGGACCCGCTCCGCCTTCGCATCGGGCTTGTCGATCTTGTTGATCGCCACGATCATCGGCACACCGGCCGCCTTGGCGTGGTTGATGGCTTCGATCGTCTGCGGCATGACGCCGTCATCGGCCGCCACCACAAGGATGACGATGTCGGTGACCTTGGCGCCGCGGGCGCGCATCGCGGTAAACGCGGCGTGGCCCGGCGTATCGATGAAGGTGATCTTCTTGCCGCTTTCCGGCGAGGTGACCTGATAGGCGCCGATATGCTGGGTGATACCACCAGCTTCACCCGACACGACATTGGCCTGACGCAGGGCGTCGAGCAGCGACGTCTTACCGTGATCGACGTGACCCATGACGGTGACGACCGGCGAACGGGTCTCCGTATCGGTGGAATCATCGACGGTGTCGAACAGACCTTCTTCAACGTCCGACGCAGCGACGCGCTTGACGGTGTGGCCGAGTTCTTCAGCGATCAGCTGCGCGGTATCGGAGTCGATCACGTCGGTGATCTTGTGCATCGCGCCCTGCTTCATCAGCATGCGGATGATATCCACCGCGCGCTCCGCCATGCGGTTCGCGAGTTCCTGAATCGTGATCGCTTCCGGGATCACCACTTCACGAATGAGCTTTTCCTTCGGCTCGTTCGACTGATGGCCCTTCAGGCGCTGGGTGCGGCGACGGAACGACGCGACGGAGCGCTCGCGGACATCGCCGGCCGAAAATGCGGTGACGACGGTCAGACGGCCGCGCTCCTTCTGCGGACCGGGCTTGGCAGTCGGCTTCGGCGCGATGACAGGCCGTGCAGGGCCACCGCCAGGACGACGGATGACACGCGGCGCCTCGTCCTCGTCACTGCCATCGGCGGCGACAGCCGGACGGCCCGAGGTGGTCGCAATCGGAGCACGCGCGGTGGTGCTGCCCGGACGCGCAGCGGACTTGGCCTTGGCTTCCGCCTCGGCCTCGCGGCGCTTGGCTTCGGCTTCCGCCTTGCGCTTGGCTTCTTCTTCGGCGCGGTGACGCTCTTCCTCGGCCTTGCGACGGGCCTCGGCAGCTTCACGCTCCACCTGATCCTTGTATTCCTTGGTGTTGCGACGCGCCGCTTCTGCCTCGGCGAGGCGGCGCTCTTCCACCTCGCGGGCGCGCGCATCGGCAAGCGCGCTGGCGCGGGCGTTGCGCTCGTCTTCGGTCAGCGTGCGCAACACGACGCCGGAGCCGCTGCGCTGCGGGGTCTGCGGACGTGACGGACCACCACGCGGCGGCGGCGAAGCCGAGCGCGAAGGGGCCGTCGGCGTGCGCGACGAAGAACCGGATGACGATGTGCGCACCGGCGCTGACGGCGCAGCGGGGCGCGCCGGAGCAGCCGGCGCAGCGGCGCGCACCGGAGCGGCCGGCGCAGCGGCGCGAACCGGCGCCGCAGGAGCGGCGGCAGGCGCTGCCGGAGCGGCGGCAGCCGGAGCCGGCGTTGATGCAGCCGGAGCCGATGCGACGGGAGCCGGAGCCGGTGTCGGCGCTGCGGCCGGGGCAGCGGCAACCGGCGCGGGAGCGGCAGCGGTTTCCGTGCTGCTTTCGCCGGGAATGCGGCGCTTGCCGCGTTTCTCGACGACCACCTGCTTGCTACGGCCCTGGCTGAAGCTCTGGCGCACAGTGCTTTGCTCGACGCGTGGCTTCAGCGTCAAGGTCTTGCTGGGAACGCTCAGAGTCTTGTCGCCAGGCGTTTTCGTATCAACCATTCAGCAGTCCTAGTCCTTTTGCGGTGTGCGCGGTCGCACATTCTGTCTTTGACGTTGCCGTCATCATTCTAATTTCAATCGGCGAGATCGTCGTCCGGCGGCACCGTGTCCGGCGACGCATGGGTCAGCGATGTTTTGGCGCTAGCGTTGATGTCGTCGTCAGCCATCCGGTATCGGACCAAAGTCTGGCTGCGCGACAGGAACGTTTTGCCCGCCGGGCCTGTGAGCACGGCAGCATGTATCACATTTGACCGCCCCAATGCCAAATCCAATTCGTCGCTATGGAGCAACGATATGATGGGCAATGGACCGGTTTCGTCGTCGAATTCGGCATTCTGGCGGGCAATGCCGTCCAATTTGCGAATGCCGTCGGCGGCGCCATTCGAAGCATGCAACAAGATTCCGGCGGTATTGCGCCGCAAAGTGTCCTCGACCTTGGTGAAACCCGAGACGACCTGACCAGCCTTGGCCACCATGGCTAAGGCCTCGATCACGCCGCGCAGCATTAATTTGTCGGTTTCATCGGCCAAACTGGCCGATGGCTTGACGTTTGTCTTGAAGCCTCGCGCGAACGCATTGCGCTTCACCGCCTCGGCGACCGCCTTATGCGATGCGGAAATCCACATTCCCCGGCCCGGCAGCTTGCGCTTGAGGTCGGGAACGGGCTCGCCGGTAGGCGACAGGACGAAACGGATCAGTTCATCGATCGGACGCACGCGCCTGGAGACCACGCACATCCGCTCAGTCCCCGATTTGGTGTCTCGGGGGCCGCGATCAAGATCTGCGGTGGCATCAATGGCGAGCATGCGTGGCGCATATCCTTACGCTTCGGTGTCTTCGGACTCGGGCTCGACGCCCGTGTCGAGATCTTCGCGGGTGATCCAGCCGGCGGCGACGCGCGCTTCCATGATCATGCGCTCGGCGTCTTCACGCGACATTTCGTTGGCATCGAGATAACCCGGATGCTTCACCGGCTCGCCGCCTTCCTTGCGCTCGGTCCAGCCGACGATGTCGTCGGTGGCACAGCCGGCAAGGTCCTCGACGGTCTTGACGTCGTTCTCGCCGAACTTGACCATCATCTGCAGCGTCACGCCCGGCACGTCGCGCAGCGCTTCATCGACGCCGAGTTCCTTGCAACGGGCGCTCAACTCGGATTCCAGTTGCTGGAGATAGTCGCGCGCGCGGCTCTGCAGTTCTTCCGCGGTCTCGTCGTCGAAGCCTTCGATGCTGGCAAGTTCCTTGGCATCCACCAATGCCAGTTCTTCGACATTGGTAAAGCCTTCCGACGCCAGCAGCTGACCAACGACTTCGTCGACGTTGAGCGCTTCCATGAACACGCGGGTGGCGTTCTCGAAGTCGGCCTGACGACGTTCGGATTCTTCCTGCTCGGTGAGAATGTCGATGTCCCAGCCGGTGAGCTGCGAGGCCAGACGCACGTTCTGGCCGCGGCGCCCGATCGCCAGCGACAGCTGGTTGTTGGTGTCAGGCACCACGACCTCGATGCGCTCGCGGTCTTCGTCGATAACGACCTTCGAGACTTCCGCTGGCGCCAGCGCATTGACCACGAATGTCGCGATATCCGGCGACCACGGGATGATGTCGATTTTCTCGCCCTGCAGTTCGTTCACCACGGCCTGCACGCGCGAGCCGCGCATACCGACGCAGGCGCCGACGGGATCGACCGAGGAATCCCGCGAGATCACGCCGATTTTCGCACGCGAACCAGGATCGCGGGCCACCGCCTTGATTTCGACGATGCCGTCATAGATTTCCGGCACTTCCTGCGCGAACAGCTTCGCCATGAATTGCGGATGGGTGCGCGACAGGAAGATCTGCGGACCGCGTGTTTCGCGACGTACGTCGAACACGTAGGCGCGGACGCGGTCGCCGTTGCGGAAGACTTCGCGCGGCAGCATTTCGTCGCGCCGCACGATGGCTTCGCCACGGCCGAGATCGACGATCACCGAACCATATTCGACGCGCTTGACGACGCCGTTGACGATCTCGCCGATACGGTCCTTGAACTCCTGATACTGGCGGTCGCGCTCGGCCTCACGGACCTTCTGCACGATCACCTGCTTGGCCGATTGCGCGGCGATGCGGCCGTATTCCAGCGGCGGCAGCGTGTCGGCGATGGTGTCGCCGACCTGGGCGCCCGGATTGGCGCGCTGCGCATCGTTGAGCGAAATCTGGTTCGACGAATTCTCGACGTCCTCGACCACCAGCATGTGGCGGGTCAGCGCGAGCTGGCCGGTCTTGGGATGAATCTCGGCGTGAACGTCGGTTTCCGAACCGTAGCGCGCGCGGGCCGCCTTGGCGATCGCCTCTTCCATGGCCGAGATCACGATGCTGCGGTCGATCGTTTTCTCGCGCGCAACGGCGTCGGCGATCTGCAACAGTTCAAGTCTGTTGGCGCTGATAGCGGCCATGGCTCAGTCTCCTTCGGTGGAATCGAAATCGCCGCGCGCAGCGAGGCGGTGGGCCTTGGTGTTCTTCGGCGGCGGCTTCTTCGCAACCTTCGCGACCTTGGCCTTCGGCTTCGGTGCAAAACTTTTCTTCGGATCGCTGCGCTTGGCATGCGGCGCCGGCGGCGGCGCCAGGCCGAGTTCGCGCTTGAGATCTTCCTCGGCGTGCTTGCCACGACGCATGGACTCGGCGACCAGCTCGTCGGTCAGCACCAGATTGGCGCTCCCGATATCTTCCATCGGCAGACGGGTGATCGGGTCTTCGCCGTCGCGCGCGCCTTCGCGTTCGATCAGAACGTCATCGCCCTCGACGGCGCTAATAAAGCCCCGAAAGCGCTTGCGGCCACCGGCGGCGACAGCCATCTCGATCTTCACGAGATGGCTGATGTAGCGCTGGAAATCCGAGCGGCGCACCAGCGGACGGTCGATGCCGGGCGACGAAATCTCGAGACGATAGGCGCGCTGGATCGGATCCTCGATGTCGAGCACCGGAGACAGTGCGTTCGAAATCGCTTCGCAGTCCTCGACCAGCATCGAGCCATCGGGTCGCTCAGCCATGATCTGCACGGTACAGCCGGATTCACCCGAAATCTTGATGCGCACCAGCCGATAGCCCATGCCTTCCAGCACCGGCGTCGCAATGGCCGCCACGCGCGCGCCGGCACCCGGCTCGACAACCAAACGCGGCTCCGCGAGCAGCTCGGTCTCATCCATGGTGGGTTCGATCGGATCGGTCATAGGGCGTGCAGCAAGTCCAGGTTTCGGGTCGGTTCAGGTAACAAAAAAGAGCGGGTCCCCGTGGGCCCCACTCTCAAACGGATCGTATGAGAACTGAATGTGAGGCCGATATAGACCCTTTTGGCCAGCACGGCAAGGGCGGGATTCCAGCAGGTGGGCTTCGGCTTCAACCCAGGCCTTCGTTAAGCCACTGTAAACTCTGGCGTCTGGGTCATCCCGGACTAACCCTTCCTTCACAAAGCCGCTCTAGGCTGCGCTGGCCTTTGTGTGTGGCGTAGTCGAGAGTTTTGATGGCAGAGGCCAAATCCCTCATCCCGGGGCTGGAAGAGATCGTCCGAAACGGCGATCCGGCGCGCCGTGGTGAGGCGGTCCGGAAGATTGCCGACCTGTTTTTGCAGGGCGCATCCCGATTCCAGCCCACCCATGTGGATCTATTCGACAGCATCCTCACCAGTCTGGTTCCGCAGACCGAGGTGGAGTCGCGCCGCTTGCTGGCGGAACGCCTCGCCGAACTGGTCAATGCGCCGCCACAGTTGATGTCGATGCTGGTGCGCGACGACGAAATCCTGATCGCCGGCCCGTTGCTGCGCCGCTCGCCGCAGATCGATGAGACGACCCTCGTCGATATCGCCAAGATCAAGGGGCAGCCGCATCTGCTGGCGATTTCCGATCGGCCGACACTGGGCCCCCGGATCACCGACGTCATCATTCGCCGCGGCGACCGCGATGTGATCCGCCGTGTCGCCGGCAATGCCGGCGCCGTGTTTTCGCAGCTCGGCTATCACGGCCTGATCCGCCGTGCCGGTGACGATGGCGTTCTCGCGGTCACCGTCGGCCAGCGCGACGACCTCTCAACGGAACAGCTGAAATTCCTGCTGGCGCAATCGGTCGAAGTGGTCCGACGCCGGCTGTTCGATGCCGCAGCACCCGAATTGCGCGCCGCGATCAATCGCGCCATGCAGGACATCGCAGGCGCGCCGCAGCACCTCGCGCTCACCCGCGATTTCGCCAGCGCCGAGCGCACCGTGCGCAAGTTGCAGCAGGGCTCGGAGCTCAATGAGGGCGCTCTACTGCGCTTCGCCCGTGCCCATCACTATGAAGAGACCGCCGCTGCGCTGGCTGCGATGTCCGGCGTCCGCATTGCCACCATCGATCAGCTCCTGAAGGGCGACCGTGACGATCCGATGCTGATTCTCGGCAAGTCGATCGGCATTTCCTGGGCCACCGTCCGCGCCTTGATCGCGCTCCGCGTCGGCCCCGGCCGTTCACCGGCCCCCCATGAGGTCGAGGAAGCCCGGCAGAATTTCGAGCGGTTGGTACCGGCCACCGCGCAACGCGTGCTGACCTTCTGGCAGACCCGCGAGCCGACCTCACCGGTCCCGAGCTAACACGGCTCTACTCCCCGATGCGCGCCACGGCGTCTTGCAGATGTGGAACAACGCTCAGCGATAACCGCTCAGATCCGTAATCGTAGGCTGATCGCCGTTCAGCGGATTGGCGGGATCGCGGGCGTAGCGCAGCGTTTCGAACCGCATGGCGCGGGCGTCGATCATCACGAGCCGCCCCACCAGTCCTTCGCCGAAGCCGACGATCTCGCGGATAGCCTCCAGCGCCATCATGGATCCGATCATGCCGGCCAACGCACCCATCACCCCGGCTTCCTGACAGCTCGGCACGGTGCCGGGCGGCGGCGCTTCCGGAAACAGGCAGCGATAGGTCGGATTGAGGTCGCCCTTGTCGTTCCGCTCATGCGGCCGCAGTGTCGTCAGCGACGCATCGAAAGTGCCGAGCGCGGCGGAGATCAACGGCTTTTGGGCGAGGTAACACGCGTCCGACACCAGATAGCGCGTGGTGAAATTGTCGGAACCGTCGAGCACCAGATCATAGGCCGATAGCAACGCCATCGCATTGTCGGCAGTCAGACGCTCGCCATGGCCGACGAAATGCACATGGGGATTGAGCGCAGCAATTTTGGCAGCGGCACTATCGACCTTGAGCGCGCCGATATCCGGCGTGGCATGAATGATCTGGCGCTGCAGATTCGACAGCGACACCTCGTCGTCATCCACCACGCCCAGCGTGCCGATGCCGGCCGCAGCGAGATACATCAGCGCCGGTGCACCGAGTCCGCCCGCCCCGATCACCAGCACTTTCGCCGCGCGCAGCCTAGCCTGGCCGGGGCCACCGACCTCGCGCAATACGATGTGGCGCGCATAGCGCTCGAGTTCATCGCCGCTCAGCATCGTCTCTCCGTCCCCGCTCCGCCGTCATTGCAAGCCGTCATTGCAAGGAGCAACGCGACCAAGCAATCCGGTTCTTGCCATTCTGGATTGCTCCGCTGCGCTCGCCATGACGGGTACATGAACCTCACCGCCGCTGTCACCGACCCAGCAGATGTGCTTAATTGCCCTGAAATCAATCGCAGGCTTCACACGGGACATGTCATGAGATCGATGCTGTCGGCAACCGCGATGATCGCTCTCGTATCTGCGGCCCATGCGCAGACGCCCGCCCCGAGCACACCCGTGAAGCCGAAGCCCGTCGCCACCGTGCCGGTGCGCCCCGCCCTGCAGACACCCGCCGACACTGCCAAGGGCATGACCCAGGCGGAACGGCTGTCGATCCAGTCCGACCTCGCCTGGACCGGGCACTACAACGGCGCCATCAATGGCGAAGTCTCCGAGCGCATGGTCAACAGCATCAAGGCGTTCCAGAAGACCAATGGCGGCAAGGAGACCGGCGTACTGAACCCGCAGGAGCGCGGGCTGCTGGCGAGCGCCGCGAAAAAGCCACGTGACAATGTCGGCTGGAAGATCGTCACCGACCTGGTGACGGGTGCAAAACTCGGCATCCCGGGCAAATTGGTGCCGCAGCAGATCACTGATGCAAACGGCAGCAAATGGCAATCGACCAGCGGCACGATTCAGGTGCTGCTGACCCGCCGCAAAGAGGAAGGGCTTGCATCCGCCAAGCTCGCCGAAGCCGAGCGGAAGCAACCTGGCCGAAAGCTCGACTACAGCGCCGTGAAGCCGGATTTCTTCGTGCTATCCGGGCTGCAGAACCAGAAAAAATTCTATGTCCGCGGCCAGATCAAGGGCGACGAGGTCCGGATGCTCACCATCCTCTACGATCAGGCCACCGAAGGCACCATGGAGCCGGTGGTCATCGCGATGTCATCGGCGTTCGATGCGTTTCCGGCCGGTGCCCAGGCGATGGGCCCGCCGCCGCGCAAAAAGGTCGAATATGCGTCGGGCATCGTGGTGAGCGCCGATGGCGCCATCGTCACTGATCGTCAGGCCGTGGACGGCTGCGTGTCGATCACCGTGGCCGGCCACGGCAATGCCGACAAGGTGGCCGAGGACAAGACGCGCGAGCTCGCGCTGCTGCGAATCTACGGCGCACGCGACCTCAAGCCACTGTCGCTCGGCACGGGTGCAGCGAAATCGGACGTCAATCTCGTCGGCATTGCCGATCCCCAAGCCCAGGGCGGCGGGACGGCCGTCAGCAGCGTCAAGGCAAGCGCAGTGACGGCGGCAAATGGCGAGACGACGCTGTCGCCCGCGCCCGGCATCGGGTTTTCGGGCGCCGCCGCGATCGACGGCGACGGTGCTTTTGCAGGGCTTACGCAGTTAAAGCCTGTTGTCGTCGCCGGCCCTGCGCCGGCTTCCACCCAGGCCGTGCTGGTGCCCGCGGATGCCGTGCGCAACTTCGTCAGGGTAAACAATGTCGCCACCGCGTCGAGCAAGGCCGACGATGCCAAAGCGTCCATCGTGCGCGTGATTTGCGTCAGGAAGTAGTGCATGAGCTAGCGCTCACGCGTCCTCCATCCGGTCCATCTTCTGTTCCAGCGTCATCGCACGGGTGACGCGGGGTGCTTGCATCGGGCGAATGACACGACGCTCCAGCACATCGCGGCCCTGCTCTTCGACGAACTTCACCGCAAAGCCGCCGTCCAGATGACGCACCACACGGCCGACGCATGCGCCGACGGCCAGCGGGGTGCCGATCTCCGGCTTGATATCGGCCGACACCGCCGCCCCCGACTGCGACATGTCGATGACGAAGCAGCTCTTCATCGCACCATCGGCAAATGTCAGGACCGAATGCGGGCTTGCCGGCACGATACGAGCCTGCTTGCGCACGTCCTTGATCGTCGGGTCTTTCTGCTTCTTCTCCAGCCAGGTGAGTTGATCTGACATCTTCCGCCGCATCGGGCGCGTCAGCATCAGTTCGACCAGGAAACTGCCCGACACGGTATCGCTGATCTCGCCGTCGAGCTTGCCGAACTCACCGAAGTAAGTGTCGATGCGGTCACCGACGCGGCCGACCACAGGCACATCGACGATCATGCGAAACGGCGACACGCGGCTGGTCCGGCACGCGAAGCTACGCCGCTTGCCCTCGGGATCGAGCCAGTTCGACAACGTATACTGGCCGCCGACCACGACATTGACGGCGCGCTGCCTGAGAAATTTTTCTACGGACACGGACAGGCTCCTGCGGTAGCTAGTCACCACCACATAAACGATCACAAAGCGAGGCTTTGCGCTCGCTTTGGTTATCCACCGCGTATATACACCCTCTGTAGTTGAGATAACATTACCACAAATTTTGTCGCTTATTTTCAGGCCTGTACCCGGCCTTTGACGGCATTGGCGAAGGCGTCGTAGCTGACACCGCCACCGGGCAATGAGGTGACATGCGCACGAACGCGCTGCTGCAGATCGCTCAGCACATCCGGCGCCATGGCGGCCACGGCCGGCTTCACCGTAGAGCCGGCAGTCGAGGCCGACCAGAAATCGTCGAAGCTCTCGAACCGGCGAGTGACGTCGATGCGGCGGGTCTCGATATCGACCAGCCCGGCGCCACGCCACAGCGCTACCAGATTGTCCATCCGCGATGCATCCGGATTCGGTGGCGGCTGGGGCACGAAGCCCATGGCGCGCAATTCACGCAGTACCGGCTGCAGCGGAAAGCCGCCACCGTCCATGTCCCAGGCATAGGCCGCGACAAGACCGCCGTCTCTCACCACCCGCGCCATCTCAGCCACCCCACGCGGTGGATCCGGCACGAAGAAGATCACCAGCGCCATCACGGCAGCATCGAAGACATCAGCGCCGAACGGCAGCGCCATGGCGTCGCCTTGCTGATAGGTTGCCATCGCCGTCCCCGCCCGCTTGCGCGCATAGTCGAGCTGCCCCTCGGACGGATCGACGCCATCGACCGCGCGCGGCGACAGACGCTGCACGATCAGCTCAGTGAAAGCGCCATTGCCGCAGCCGACATCGACCCAGCCAAGGCCTGGCTCTGGCGCGAGCCAATCGAGGAACGTCGTTCCCGCAAGGCGGCTCCAAACGCCCATCATGCGCTCATAGGCAGCGCCGTCATTGAAACGGATGGAAGGCGAGGACATGTCGGTCATGGATGTGCTCACGGCTATGGCGGAAGATCATCGGCGATCTCGACGATAGCATGATCGCAGCGGCCGGAGGATGGATCGAGCGCAGCGACACCCCATGACCTTCCTCGCGTAGCCGATAGGCATCGCGAAGACGCTCAATCTACCTTACGCCTTTTCACTTCTGACACTTCGGGCACCAGAATGTCGATCGCCCGTTCTGCACGAAACGCTTCACGATGCCTGCGCAGCCATCGGTCTTGCAGCTCTCGCCTTCGCGGTCATAGACCTGGAACGAATGCTGGAAGTAGCCGAGTTCGCCGGAGGTCTGGCGATGGTCGCGCAGTGATGAACCGCCGGCTTTGATCGCCAGATTCAAGACGTCGTGGATCGCATCGACGAGTTGCGCCGCGCGCGCAGTCGGCTCGCCTTTTTTGGTCGAGAGCGTCGCGGCCAGACGGCGCGGCGACAGATGCGAACGAAACAGCGCTTCGCAGACATAGATATTGCCGAGGCCGGCCACCACGGTCTGGTCGAGTAACGCGGCTTTCAGGCTGGTCTTCTTGTTACGGCAAGCCGCCGCCAACAACGCCGCGTCGAATTCGTTGCCGAGCGGCTCGGGGCCGATATCCTTGATGAAGGGCTCCTGCTCGGCCTCGCGGCGCGCAAAGATCTTCATGAAGCCGAAGCGACGAGGATCGTTGTAAATGACAGCAACATCTTGGCCTTGGGGGCCCGACGACATGTGGAACACGACGTGATCATGCGCGCGCGTGTCGCTGCGCGGATGGTGGAACGCGCCGGGCTGCGCCGTCTCGCTGTCGGAGACGACCCGGAACGAGCCGGACATGCCGAGATGCATCAGCAGGACATCGCCGGAATCCAGATCGGCGAGCAGATATTTGGCGCGGCGACCGAGGCTGGTGATCACCCGGCCTTGCAACCGCGCGGTAAAATCCGATTGAAAAGGAAACCGCAGATCGCCGCGGCGCAACTCCAGACGGTCGATCCGGGCGCCTTCCATGGCCGGCTGCAGGCCGCGGCGGACGGTCTCGACTTCGGGCAACTCGGGCATGAGATACGTCATTCACCTTGAGAGGCTGACGTGATAGCCCCTTTGCCGTCGGCAGGCTATGGTCCGCCGCAATCGAGGTTTTTGAGATGAGCAGCATGGATCAGCCGGGCGAAACCACGCATTTCGGTTTCCGGGACGTGCCCGTGGGCGACAAGCAGACGCTGGTAAACGAGGTGTTCCACAGCGTGGCGCAGCGCTACGATCTGATGAACGACCTGATGTCCGGCGGCATGCATCGCCTCTGGAAGGACGTCATGATTACGACGCTGAATCCGCCGCGCTCGGACGCGCCATTCGCGTTGCTCGATGTCGCTGGCGGCACCGGGGATATCTCGTTTAGAGCTGCAAAGGCCAGCGGGCTCGGTTTCGCGGCCACCGTCTGCGATATCAATACCGGAATGCTGGAAGTCGGCCGCGAGCGCGCCATCAAGCAGCAACTCGAACATCAGGTGTCGTTCGTCGAAGGCAATGCCGAAGAGCTGCCGTTCGCCGACAAGAGTTTTGACGCCTATACGATCGCGTTCGGCATCCGCAATGTGCCGCGCATCGATCGCGCGCTGAAGGAAGCCTATCGGGCGCTGAAGCCCGGCAGCCGCTTCCTCTGTCTGGAATTCTCGACGGTGGACGTGCCGGGCCTCGACAAGATCTACGACCTGTTCTCGTTCAAGCTGATCCCGCCAATGGGCAAGGCCGTGACCGGCGATGCGGAATCCTATCAGTATCTCGTGGAGTCGATCCGCAAGTTTCCGAAGCCGGCCGTGTTTGCCGACATGATCCGCGATGCCGGCTTTGCGCGGGTGAAATACGAACTGCTCTCCGGCGGTATCGTCGCGCTGCATTCAGGCTGGCGTTTGTGATCTCCGCTCTTTCGCATATGGCGCGGCTCGCCCGCGCCGGCATCGTATTTGCGCGCGAGGGCGTGTTCGGCGCCGTCGATCCCGCATTGATTCCGCCGCCGGCACTGCTTGCGGTGAAGATTGCGCGGCTGATCGAGCGCCGCGACGCGCAGACCGGCCCGAAGCTGGCGCGCGCACTGACGCGCCTCGGCCCCGCTTATCTCAAGCTCGGTCAGTTTCTGGCGACTCGGCCTGACGTCGTCGGCATCGCCATGGCCCGCGACCTCGAAAATCTGCAGGACCGGCTGCCGCCATTCTCCATGACCGAGGCTGAAGTCGTCGTCGCCGCGTCGCTGGAGCGGCCGATGTCGCAGCTCTATGCCAGCTTCTCGCCGCCGGTGGCGGCCGCCTCTATCGCGCAAGTGCATCGCGCCGAGATCGACAAGAACGGCGTCCGCAAGACCGTCGCCGTGAAAGTGCTGCGGCCCAACGTGTCCGCGCAATTCCGCCGCGACCTCGGCGATTTCTTCTTCGTCGCGCGCAACGCGGAGCAGTATTCGGCCGAAGCACGCCGCTTGCGCCTGGTCGAGATCATCACCGTGATGTCGCGCTCGGTGACGATGGAGATGGACTTGCGCCTCGAGGCCGCCGCGTTGTCGGAGATGGCGGAGAACACCAAAGACGACCCGGATTTCCGCGTTCCCGAAATCGATTGGGATCGCACCTCGCATAATGTGCTGACGATGGAATGGATCGACGGCATCGCGCTCAACGATCACAAGCGCCTCGCGGAATCGCACGTCGATCTGCCCGATCTCGGCCGCAAGGTGATCCAGAGTTTCCTGCGCCATGCCTTGCGCGACGGCTTCTTCCATGCCGACATGCATCCGGGCAATCTGTTCCTCGGCCATGACGGCCGTCTGGTCGCGGTCGATTTCGGCATCATGGGCCGGCTCGGAATGAAAGAGCGGCGTTTCCTCGCGGAGATTTTGCTCGGCTTCATCACGCGCAATTATCGCCGCGTCGCCGAGGTGCATTTCGAGGCAGGCTATGTGCCGGCGCATCATTCGGTCGAAAATTTCGCGCAGGCAATCCGGGCGATCGGCGAGCCGATCCACAATCGCACGGCCGAAGAAATTTCGATGGCCAAATTGCTGACTTTGCTGCTGGAAGTCACGGGTCTGTTCGACATGCGAACGCGGCCGGAATTGATCCTGCTGCAGAAAACCATGGTCGTGGTCGAAGGCGTGGCGCGCACGTTCGATCCGAAACTGGATATCTGGAAGGTCGCCGATCCCGTGGTGCGCGAATGGATCGAACGCAATCTTGGCCCACTCGGCAAGATTCAGGGCGCGCTGGCCGGCGCCGGCGAACTTGGCAAAGCGGCGTCCGGACTGCCGGCTCTGGCGACCCGGGCCATGACCGTGCTGGAACAGCTCGAAACCATGACGCGCGATGGCGTCCGGCTCGACAATGAAACCATCGCAGCCATCGGCAGAATCCGCGCCAGGCAGACGCGGTGGCGGACCATCGGGATCTGGGTGATCGCGCTGACCTTCATAGGTATTTTGCTGACGGTAAAATGATTGCGTTGCAGGCAGACTGTGCTAGCATTGCTATCATTTCGCGAGAATATCATGGCCAGTCTCACCATCCGCAAGCTCGATGACGCAATCCGCGACGAATTGAGGCTGCGGGCAGCCCGCAATGGGCGGTCGGTGGAAGACGAAGTCCGGGTCATTTTGCGCGATGCGTCGCAGGGCAGCCACCAGTCTGCTGGGAGTTTGCCACCGGCAGCGCTCCCGGCGGTCTCGCCTGAGCAGGCGAAATCGCGCAACATCGTGCGGCATCAGGGAGGCAGCTCACCCAAGGTCACGTTGATCATAGGCGGCGGCATCGCCGCCTATAAAGCGCTCGATTTGATCCGCCGGATCAAGGAGCGCGGCATTCATGTCCGTGTCGTGCTCACCCAGGCCGCGCAGAAGTTCGTCACCGCACTGGCTGCGAGCGCACTCTCCAACGAACGCGCCTACATCGACCTGTTCGATCCCGCGAGCGAGTTCGATGCCGGGCATATCCGGCTCGCGCGCGAATGCGATCTCGTCGTGGTGGCGCCGGCGACGGCGGACATCATGGCCAAGATGGCCAATGGCCATGCGGACGATCTTGCATCCGCCATCCTTCTCGCATCGGACAAACCGATCCTGATCGCGCCGGCGATGAATCCGCTGATGTGGGGCAATGCGGCAACGAGGCGCAATGTCGCGCAGCTGCAGCGCGACGGCATCCGCATGATCGGACCGAACGCCGGTGAGATGGCGGAACGCAATGAAGCCGGCGTCGGCCGGATGGCGGAGCCGACGGAGATTGCCGACGCTGCGCTTGCACTGCTGCGGCCGGATCGCCCTCAGCCGTTAAAGGGCAAGCGCGTGCTGATCACCGCCGGGCCGACCCATGAGCCGATCGATCCCGTGCGCTATATCGCCAATCGCTCGTCGGGTAAGCAGGGCTATGCGATTGCCGATGCCGCGCGCGCGGCAGGCGCCGACGTCGTTCTCGTCTCCGGGCCGGTCGAGCTCGACGAGCCCCGCGGCGTCGACGTCAAGCAGGTGGAGTCGGCGCGCGACATGTTGAGCGCCGTGGAAGCTGCCCTGCCCGTCGATATCGCGATTTTTGCTGCAGCCGTCGCGGACTGGCGTGTCGTCAACGAAGGCGCGCAGAAGATCAAGAAGACAGCCGGCGCTGAGATGCCGCCGCTCCAGCTCACCGAAAATCCTGACATTCTCGCGAAGATCTCACAGCGCGAAACCAATCGTCCGCCGCTGGTGATCGGCTTCGCTGCCGAGACCGAACATCTGATTGACAACGCCACCGCCAAGATCAAACGCAAGGGCTGCGACTGGATCGTCGCCAACGACGTGTCGCCGGCCACAGGCATCATGGGCGGCGACAGCAACACCGTGAATCTTCTCACGCGCGACAAAGCCAGCGGCGAGATCGCCGTTGATTCATGGGCACCGATGAGCAAGGACGATGTCGCGGCGACGCTGGTCGCGCGCATCGCCTCGGCCATTGCGAAAGACACACCATGAGTAGCGCCGTCAAAGTCGAAGTTCAGCAATTGCCGCATGGCGAGGGCCTGCCGCTGCCGGCCTATCAGACCGCGCATGCTGCCGGCATGGATCTGCTCGCAGCGGTACCTGAATCCGCGCCGGTTATTCTGCAGCCCGGCAAAGTCGCCATGGTGCCGACAGCCCTGAGCATCGCATTGCCGCCTGGCTACGAGGCGCAGGTGCGCCCGCGTTCGGGGTTGGCGGCAAAGCACGGAGTCACGGTGCTGAATGCGCCGGGCACGATCGACGCGGATTATCGCGGCGAGATCGCGGTCATCCTGATCAATCACGGCAATGCAGCCTTCACGATCAAGCGCGGAGAGAGAATCGCTCAGATGGTGATCGCGCAAGTCTCGCAGGCGGAACTCGTGGTCGTGGCCGCCCTCAGCGAAACCGACCGCGGCAGCGGCGGATTCGGCTCAACGGGACGATAGGTGTCCTTCACCTCTCCCCACCGGGGAGAGGTCGCGCGCTCTTGCGCGCGGGTGAGGGGCTGGCCCCGCGCCGTCAATCGGTCTCTAACCCCACCCCCAGCCGTCGCGATCACAGCTTGGCACTGAGTCTTTTCGCCACACTCCGCGCAATTCGATTCAAACGCAGGCTATTTCGCGCTGCCCAGATTCACGTTCACGGTCTGGACTCTTACCCCGCGAGTCCCGAAGCAGATATCCTCCAACGATTCGTTGGAGGTGGTGTGGGGACCGCCTGGGGAGTCGTGCGGTTTGGGGCGAAAAATGCCAGGCGTGGTCGCGCTAATGCGCCGGACCTTGCTCTCATGCACCGCAATGGTGCGTGACGGGCTTGTCGGCATCGGTGCGTCTGCCGCACTTCTGTCTTGCAGCACGCATGCGCTTGCCGCCGAGGATGCGCCGCTGTTGCTCGCCGGGTTGTTCGATATTGATCGGCAGGAAATCGCGGCACTCACCACCGGCGGCGCCGTGCTCGGCTTCTCGGTGGTCTGCGCGATCCTGTTGATGCGCAATCGCCAGCGCGCAGCACGCATCGAAACCCAGCTGCGCAGCGAATTGCACGCCGTGCAGACCGAAGCCGACCGCTTCCGTGCAATGCTGTTCACCGAGCCACAGGTGCTGATTTCCTGGGCCGCCGGCGAAACCCGCCCCGATATTTCCGGCGACACCGCACTCATCATGTCGCAGGATCCGCAGGCGCATCAGCCGCAGCGCATCCTCGCATTCGGAACCTGGTTGCCGGCGGAACCGGCGCTGCGCATGGACCACGCCGTCGATGCGTTGCTCGATGCCGGCGAGGGCTTCCTGCTCAATCTCACCACCACCACCGGTCGCGCCATTGAAGCCATGGGCCGCGCCATCGGCGGCCAGGCCATCGTCCGGATTCGCGAACTGTCCGGCTTGCGCCGTGAGCTCGCGGAAATGACGCTGCGCTACAAGGAACTGGCGGAGGAAAGCGACACGCTGCGCGGCTTCGCCAATGCGGCGCCCTATCCGATCTGGGCGCGCCACGCCGACGGCCGGCTGGTGTTCGCGAACGCAGCCTATGTGCATGCGACCGAGGCCACCGACACGGCGGATGCCATCGGCCGCAATCTCGAACTGCTCGACAGCGATCATCGCGCCAACCTTGCCAAGTCGCTGAACGACAATCAGCCCTTCACCGCGCGCATCCCCGTCGTGATTTCCGGCGAGCGCCGCATCTTCGACGTTCATGCCGCACGTGTCGGCCATGGCAGCGCCGGCATGGCCGTCGATGCCTCCGAGGCCGCTGCACTCAAGGCCGCGTTGTTGCGCATGGCCGAAGCGCATCGCCGCACCCTCGATCAACTGTCCTCGGGCGTTGCCGTGTTCGACGGCCAGCGCCGCCTCGCCTTCTACAACGACGCCTATCGCCAGCTGTGGGATCTCGACCGCGCGTTCCTGGACGGCAATCCCGACGATTCAAGCGTGCTGGACCGTCTGCGCGCCGCGCGAAAACTGCCGGAGCAGCCGAACTTCCGCGCCTGGAAGACCAAGCTGCACGAAGCCTATCACGCCAACGAGGCGAATAAGGACATCTGGTACCTGCCGGATGGCCGCGCGCTCTCTATCGTGACCACGCCGAACCCCGAAGGCGGCGTCACCTATCTCTATGACGACGTCACCGAACGGCTCGATCTCGAACGTCGTTTCGACGGCTTGATCCGCGTCCAGCGCGAAACGCTCGACGCGCTCGGCGAAGCCGTCGCCGTGTTCGGCAGCAACGGTCGCGCGCAGCTGTTCAATCCGGCCTTCGCCAAGATGTGGCGGCTGTCGGATGAAGCCATGGCGCAGCACCCGCATATCGAAACGGTCGAGACCTGGTGCCGGCCGCTGTTCGACGAGCAGGCGGTGTGGCAGACCATCCGCGGCGCCATCACATCGATCGACAACCGTGCGCCGGTGCCGCTGAAGATGGATCGCAAGGACGGCAGCGTGCTGGCCTGCATGAGCATGCCGCTGCCCGATGGCGCCACCATGCTGACCTTCCAGGACATCTCCGACGCCGAGAATGTCGAACGCGCGCTGCGTGAACGCAACGAGGCGCTGGAAGCCGCCGATCAGATGAAGGTGGATTTCGTCCACCATGTTTCCTACGAGCTGCGTTCGCCACTGACCACCATCATCGGCTTCGCGCATCTGCTCAGCGACTCGTCGACCGGGCCGCTGCTGCCTAAGCAGAGCGAATATCTCGACTACATTACCACCTCGACCTCGGCATTGCTGGCGATCATCAACAACATCCTCGATCTCGCCACCATCGATGCCGGCGCCATGTCGCTCAGTCTCGGGCCGATCGACATCCGCCAGACCATCGCTGCCGCTGCCGAAGGCGTGCAGGACCGCCTGGTGCATGACCGCATCGCATTACAGGTCGATGTCGCAGACGATATCGGTGTCTTTATCGGCGACGAAAGCCGCGTGCTGCAGGTGCTGTATAATCTGCTTGCCAATGCCGTCGGCTTCGCCCCGCATGATTCCGCGGTGACGCTGAAGGCGGCGCGCAGCGACCATATGATCACCTTCTCGGTGACCGACCGTGGGCCGGGCATTCCACCCGACAAGCAGGACAAGATCTTCGACTGGTTCGAGAGCCACGCCAATGGCTCGCGCCATCGTGGCGCCGGGCTTGGCCTGTCGCTGGTGCGCTCCTTCGTCGAACTGCATGGCGGCAAAGTGAGCATCGATTCCACGGTGGGGCGCGGCACCACCGTGAGCTGCGACTTCCCGCTCGACCAGTCCGCCCATCGCAACGCCGCCGAATGAAAACGGCACTCACCATCTCGATCGCAACGACGGCGCTCCGTCACCTCTCCCCACCGGGCAGAGGTCGCGCGCACTTGCGCGCGGGTGAGGGGGCAAACTCAAGCGTCGGTGCAGGCCCCCTCACCCGCCCGGCTGCGCCGGTCGACCTCTCCCCGGCGGGGAGAGGTGTCAGAGCCCTACCATGACCGAGCCCGAAACCTTCTCCCTCGCGCTCCACAATGAGGACGCCACCGCCGCGCTGATGGCTGACCTCGCCTTGTTGATCAGCGCCGGCGATGTGATCACGCTGTCTGGCGATCTCGGCGCCGGCAAGACATCGGCGGCACGGGCGATGATCCGCTACCTCGCCGGCGACGATGAACTGGAAGTGCCGAGCCCGACATTCACGCTGGCGCAAAGCTACGAACTGCCATCGTTCCCGTTGGTGCATGCGGATCTTTACCGCATCACCGATCCCTCCGAGATGGAAGAGATCGGCCTCTCGCCGCTGCCGGACGGCACCGTGGTGCTGATAGAATGGCCCGAGCGCGCCGGCGGTCAGTTGCCCGCCGACCGCATCGACATTACGCTGACGCATCGGCCGGCGCTCGGCTCGCTGGCGCGCGCCGCGGAGATCACAGGACACGGCAAGGGCGCGGCCGTTGTGCAACGCCTGCAGACATTGCGCGATTTCCTGCAGGATGCGCGCTATCTCGATGCCGGGCGCCAGCGCATGGCAGGCGATGCCTCGACGCGTTCCTATGCGCGCCTGATCCGCGACGACGGCGTCTTCATTCTGATGAATGCGCCGAAGCGACCGGACGGCGCTGCGATCTATGGCGGCAAATCGTATAGCCAGGCCGTGCATCTCGCCGAGGATGTGAAACCGTTTGTCGCCATCGCCAACGGACTGCGCGCACAGGGCATTTCCGCGCCGGCGATTCATCATGCCGACCTCGATGCGGGCTTCCTGATCACCGAGGATTTCGGCACCGAAGGCGTGATCGAGGGATCGCCGCCGGCGCCGATGGTGGAGCGCTATCAGGCGGCTGTTGACATGCTGGCCATGCTGCATGGCAAGCGGTTGCCGGAAACGCTGCCGCTGCTGCCGCATCAGGACTACACGATCCCGCACTTCGATACCGAGGCGCTGCTGATCGAGGTCGGCCTGATGCCGGAATGGTATCTGCCGGACCGCGATGCCACGCCCAGCGAAGCGGCGAGGGGCGAATTCTTCGCCATGTGGCGCGATCTGCTGACCGCCATCGACGCGCTGCCGCGCAC
>SDZE01000277.1 GCA_004173095.1 Bradyrhizobiaceae bacterium | reverse complement strand
AGCCAGGAAGTGTCGGTCATGCGACACGAACAGCATGGTGCCTTCGAAATCCGCCAGCGCCTTGATCAGCATTTCCTTGGTGGCCATGTCCAAGTGGTTGGTCGGCTCGTCGAGCACCAAGAAGTTCGGCGGATCGAACAGCATCTTGGCCATCACCAGCCGCGCCTTCTCGCCACCTGAGAGCACGCGGCAGCGCTTCTCGACGTCATCGCCGGAAAAACCGAAACAGCCGGCCAGCGCACGCAAAGTGCCCTGCCCCGCTTGCGGGAACGTGTCTTCGAGATTCTGGAAGATGGTGCGCTCGCCGTCGAGCAGGTCCATCGCGTGCTGGGCGAAATAGCCCATCTTGACGCTGCCGCCGATGGTCACGCTGCCGGTGTCGGGCTCGGCCGAGCCGGCGACCAGCTTCAGCAGCGTCGATTTGCCGGCGCCGTTGATGCCCATGATGGCCCAGCGCTCCTTGCGGCGAACCATGAAGTCGAAACCTTCATAGATCACCTTGCTGCCATAGGCCTTGTGGATGCCCTTCAGGCTGGCGACATCTTCGCCCGACCGCGGCGCCGGCAGGAAATCGAACGATACGACTTCACGGCGCTTGGGTGGCTCGACGCGTTCGATCTTGTCGAGCTTCTTGACCCGGCTCTGCACCTGGGCTGCATGCGAGGCGCGCGCCTTGAAGCGCTCGATGAACTTGATCTCTTTCGACAGCATCGCCTGCTGGCGCTCGAACTGCGCCTGCTGCTGCTTCTCGTTCATGGCGCGCTGCGCCTCATAGAACTCGTAGTCGCCGGAATAGGAATTCAGCGAGCCGCCATCGATCTCCATGATCTTGGTGACGATGCGGTTCATGAATTCGCGGTCATGCGAGGTCATGAGCAGCGCACCCTCGTAACCCTTGAGGAAGCCTTCGAGCCAGATCAGGCTTTCCAAGTCCAAGTGGTTCGACGGTTCGTCGAGCAGCATCACGTCCGGGCGCATCAACAGAATGCGCGCCAGCGCCACGCGCATCTTCCAGCCGCCCGAGAGCTTGCCGACATCGCCGTCCATCATCTCCTGCGAGAACGACAGACCGGCCAGCACTTCACGCGCGCGGCCTTCCAGCGCGTAGCCGTCGAGTTCCTCGAACCGCGCCTGCACTTCGCCATAGCGGGTGATGATCTCGTCCATCCGGTCGGCCTGATCCGGATCGGCCATCGCCGCCTCCAGCTCCTTCAGTTCGGTCCCGACGACGCTGACCGGGCCGGCGCCTTCCATCACCTCGGCGGTGGCGCTGCGGCCGGACATCTCGCCGACATCCTGGCTGAAATAGCCGATCGTGACGCCGCGCTCGACCACCACCTGGCCTTCGTCCGGCTGCTCACGGCCGGTCACCAGCCGAAACAGCGTGGTCTTGCCGGAGCCGTTGGGGCCGACCAGACCGATCTTCTCGCCCTTCAACAATGCGCCGGCGGCTTCGATGAAGACGATCTGATGACCGTTCTGCTTGCTGATATTATCGAGGCGGATCATGGTTCAGGGGCTCGCGGGCGGACAAAGAAGCCCCGCAATAAGGCATCAGCCCCACGCACGAAAGGATATTTTGCGCTGCAAACTGCGATTGGATCGGTATGCTGGGCGGGCAGAGTCGATATCCAGGGGCCTCCCATGACGCAGACCGTCCAGCCGACACCCGCTACCGTGCATTGGGGCTATTTCGACGCCAAACAGCCACCGATCGCCACCATCGCGCCCGGTGACACGGTGATCATGACCAGCGTCAGCGGCACCCGCGACCACCTGCCCACCGCAGCCGGCATGACCCCTCGCCCGGAACTGCTCGCCATCATCGATGCCGTGAAGCCGGATTTGGGGCCGCATATCCTGACTGGCCCGGTCGCCGTCGAGGGTGCAGAGCCGGGCGACGCGCTGCGGATCGAAATTCAGGACGTCCAGCTTGCCGATGACTGGGGTTACATGCTGTTCCGGCCGGGCATGGGCACGCTGCCAAACGATTTCGACTATTTCCGTCGAGTCCATATCGGACTCGATCGCGCCAACAACATCGTCAAGACGCCATGGGGCATCACGCTGCAGGCGCAGCCATTCTTCGGCGTGATGGGAACGGCGCCAAAGCCCGAGGTTGGCCGTGCTTCCTCGACCATGCCGTCGCATTTCGGCGGCAACATCGACAACAAGGAGCTGGGTGCCGGCAGCGTTTTGTATCTGCCGGTCTGGGCCAAAGGTGGGCTGTTCTCCTGCGGCGACGGCCATGCCGTGCAGGGCGACGGCGAAGTCTGCGTCACCGCGGTCGAAACCGGCCTCACTGGCACCTTCAAGATCGATCTGGTGAAGAACGCACAGCTCGAGGCGCCCTATGCCGAAACCAGCGATCACCTGATCACCATGGCCTTCGATGCTGATTTGGACGAAGCCGCGCGGATCGCGCTGCGTCGTATGATCGCGATGGTGGCCGCGCGCACCACCCTATCGGCCGAGGACGCCTATATGCTCTGCAGCCTCGCCGCCGACGTCCGCGTCACCCAGCTGGTCAATCTGGAGAAGGGCATCCATGTGATGATGCCGCACGAGGTCATTGCCCAGGCGGCCGCAAAATAATCTGCAAAGGGCGGGGAACGCCGGACGATCATCCGCGTTATGCGCGCGAATGACTTTTGGCGGATCTGATGCCCTGGCTGCTTTATCTTCCCACCCGTGAACTCGCCGACGCCGTGCTGGCGCCGAATGCCGGCACTACCAACGCAGTGGTCGAGGTGAGCGGCAACTGGGAGGGGATGCGTCATGATGACGACCACAGTTTCCCGCTGCAGCCAGTCGCTGCAGCTGTAGAAGAGCCGGCCTATGGATGAGGTTTCGCCTCCCATGATCGTCAACGACGCGATGCGAGATCGGCAGCAGATGCGACGAGACCCGCTCGCCTCTCACTGTGATTGCGGTTGGCACGGCTCGCGTCGTCGATTGATCCCGGTGCAGGACTCGGATCGCCGGCTGTGTCCGGAATGTTTGATGACGGTCACGACAAATCAATCCGACTGACCCCGGCCCACCTCCCGAGGCTGGCCTGCGAGCCAAGCCTTGTTTTCTGCCAGTGTTTTCAAAGCGAGTGCGATCTGGCGCAACTCATTGCGCTCAGGCCCGGGCGACAACCTGCGCGCCTTGCGAAGAGCGATACGAGCCAGATCTGTGAATTCCGCTGCGATGCGTTCAGTCATGCTGAACCAACGCGGAACACCGGAACTCGCTGCATGCGAGGATCAGCTATTCAAAGGGAACCGGCTCAACGCGAAGTTCGGTTTACTTCCGAATCGGTATGCCCTTGGTTGTGAAACGCCCCATTTTCGCGCCTCCACTGCGAACGGGCCGTTGAGTCCCCGCCGCTTTGCCGGTGCCGGCAGGTTGATAGGCGGGAACCAGTTGCTCAGGCCGCGTGCCAATCAGATCGGCGCGCCCCATCGCTTTCAACGCTTCCCGGATCACAGGCCAGTTGTCCGGATCGTGATAGCGCAAGAAAGCCTTGTGCAGCCGGCGCTGCCGGAGGCCCTTGATCGCATCGACCTTTTCACTGGCGCCGCGGCGGATGCCGCGCAGCGGATTGAGGCCGGTGTGATACATCGCCGTTGCAGTCGCCATCGGCGACGGCAGGAAGGTCTGCACCTGATCGGCGCGGTAGCGATTTTTCTTGAGCCACAATGCGAGGTTCATCATGTCCTCGTCAGTCGTGCCGGGATGCGCCGCGATGAAATACGGGATCAGGAAGTATTTCTTGCCGGCCTTCTGCACGGCAGCGTCGAACATCTTCTTGAAGCGGTTATAGGTGCTGATGCCCGGCTTCATCATCTTGTCGAGCGGCCCGCGCTCGGTGTGTTCGGGCGCGATCTTGAGATAGCCGCCGACGTGATGGGTGACGAGTTCCTCGATATATTTCGGGCTCTGCACCGCAAGATCGTAGCGCACGCCCGAGGCGACCATCACCTTCTTGACGCCCTTGGTCTCGCGCACCTTGCGGTACAGACTGATCAGGTCGTCATGCGAGGTGTTGAGATTGGGGCAGATGTCCGGAAACACGCAGGACGGCAGCCGGCATGCCTTCTCGATATTGGGATCCTTGCACGCCATCCGATACATGTTGGCCGTCGGGCCGCCGATATCAGAGATCACGCCGGTGAAGCCGGGCGTCTTGTCGCGAATAAGCTCGATCTCCTGCAGGATCGATTTTTCCGAGCGGTTCTGGATGATGCGCCCTTCATGCTCGGTGATCGAGCAAAAGGTACAGCCGCCGAAGCAGCCACGCATGATCGTGACCGAAAACTTGATCATGTCCCAGGCGGGTATCTTCGCATCGCCGTATGACGGATGCGGCGCCCGCGCATAGGGCAGGTCGTACACCGAATCCATTTCGTCCGATGTCAGCGGAATCGGCGGCGGATTGAGCCAGAGATCGCGATCGCCGTGCTTCTGCACCAGCGCCCGCGCATTGCCCGGATTGGCTTCACGGTGCAGCACGCGCGAGGCGCGGGCATAGGCTTCCTTGTCCTGCTCGACCTGCTCATAGGACGGCAGCCGGATCACCGTGTCGCCGGTCTTGCGCGCTGCGGCCTCATCAGCGGAATCGATATCGTCCGCCGGCAGTTCGGTGTAGGTCTCCGGCACGCGGCGAAACATCGCGACGCCGCGGATATCGTCGAGGTCGCGCGGCGATTCGCCATCGGCCAGCCGATGCGCGACTTCGACCACGGCCCGCTCGGCATTGCCATAGAGCAGGAGATCGGCTTTTGCGTCGGCGAGAATCGAGCGACGCACTTTTTCCGACCAGTAATCAAAATGCGCGATCCGTCGCAGCGACGCCTCGATGCCGCCGAGCACGATCGGCACGTCCTTGAAGGCCTCGCGGCAACGCTGCGCGTAGACGACGGTGCAGCGATCCGGCCGCTTGCCGCCGGCGCCATGCGGCGTATAGGCATCGTCGCTGCGGATGCGGCGATCCGCGGTATAGCGGTTGACCATCGAATCCATGTTGCCGCCGGTGACGCCGAAGAACACGAGCGGCCTGCCCAACGCCTTGAACGGCTCGGCCGAATGCCAGTCCGGCTGCGAGATGATGCCGACGCGAAACCCCTGCGCCTCCAGCAGGCGGCCGATGATCGCCATGCCGAACGAAGGATGATCCACA
>SDZE01000639.1 GCA_004173095.1 Bradyrhizobiaceae bacterium | reverse complement strand
ACGGGCGAAGACATTTCCGCGCGCCTTGTGGTGCTGGCGAATGGCGCCAGCGTCGGTCTGCGCGATCAGTTGAAGATCGGCCGCCCGGTGATCTCGGCCTGCCATTCGATCTCGGTCGGTTTCGATATCGCGCCGAAAGACCGCGAAAAGTTTGAATTCCCGGCGCTGACTTACTTCGCCGAAGCGACGCGCCATCGCACCGCCTATCTCACGCTGTTCCCGATCGGCGAGCGCATGCGTGGCAATCTGTTCGTCTATCGCGAGGCGAATGATCCGTGGGTGCGCGCGATGCGGCGCACGCCGGAACAGGCACTCGATAGCTGTCTGCCCAAACTGCGCCGCCTGATCGGCAACTACACGATTGCCGGCGACGTCAAGATTCGCCCGGTCGATCTCTATGAGAGCGACAATGTGGTGCAGCCCGGCATCGTCCTCGTCGGCGATGCCTTTGCGTCGCCATGCCCGGGCAGCGGCTGCGGCACCGACAAGGTGTTCACCGACGTCGCACAGCTGTGCAGCTTGCATATTCCGAACTGGCTCGCGACGGATGGCATGGGCGCCGACAAGATCGCGCAATATTACAGCGATCCGCTCAAGCTCGAATGCGATGCCTGGGCCAAGAACAAGGCCTTCACGTTGCGCGCCGTGACGCTGGAGGATTCATTGTACTGGCGCGCGCAGCGCTGGCTCCGCTACTTCGGCCGGCTCGGCCAGGGCATCGTGCGCCGCGCTCGCGAGACATTGCCGGCCGAGTTTGCGCTGGTCGGCTGCGCCTTGATCGTGATGAGCGTGCCGGCGGTGTGAACACTCTTGCCGTCATTGCGATGAGCAAAGCGACGAAGCAATCCAGTCTTCTTTGCACGGCTCTGGATTGCTTCGCTTCGCTCGCAATGACAGATCAGATCGCTTGACCTTCCCCTCCTGATCCGGTTGCCTGCACCCACGAGCAATCAACGTCCGGGAATAAACCTCCATGTCATTCGTGATGGCCATCGATCAGGGCACCACGTCATCGCGCGCGATGATCTTCGCTGCCGATCTCTCGATCACCGCCGTGG
>SDZE01000538.1 GCA_004173095.1 Bradyrhizobiaceae bacterium | reverse complement strand
TCATGCCCACGGTCAATGCACTGCTGTGGAAGCACATGATGATGAATCCGATCTACGGCGTGCTCGCGGACGTGTGGCGCTTTTTCGGCGCGCAGCCGGTCGACTGGCTGACGGACCTGCCGCTGGCGTCGGTGATCATCATGGTCGCCTGGCAATGGCTGCCATTTGCCTGCCTGATCTTCATCACCTCGCTGCAGTCGCTCGACCGCGAGCAGATGGAGGCGGCACGCATGGACGGTGCCACCGCGCCGCAGCGCTTCTTCTACCTGACCATCCCGCACCTCGGCCGACCGATGGCGGTGGTGATCATGATCGAGATGATCTTTCTGCTCAGCGTGTTCGCCGAGATCGCCATCACCACCAACGGCGGCCCGGGCAACGCGAGCACCAACCTCACCTACATGATCTTCAAGCAGTCGCTGATGAACTTCGACGTGGGCGTGGCCTCGGCCGGCGCACTGTTCGCGGTGATCCTGGCCAACATCGTCGCGGCCTTCCTGGTTCGAATCATCGGCAAGAACCTCGACTGATCGGCAGGGACTCACCATGCAACCCAATCCCCTGTTCACCGTCCTGCGCACCTTCGGTGCGTGGTTCGTGGCGCTGCTGCTGTTCTTCCCGCTGGGCTGGCTGTTCCTCACGGCGTTCAAGACCGAGCTGCAGGCCATCGCCGTGCCGCCGCTGTTCATCTTCGAACCGACGATGGAGAACTTCACCGAGGTGCAGCGCCGCAGCGACTACCTGCTGTACGCGCGCAACTCGCTGATCACCAGCGTCGGCTCGACCCTCATCGGCCTGGCGATCGCGCTGCCAGCGGCCTATTCGATGGCCTTCTTCCGCACGAAGCACACGCGCGACATCCTGATGTGGATGCTCTCGACCAAGATGATGCCGGCGGTCGGCGCGCTGGTGCCGATCTACGTGCTGGCGCAGACGGCCGGCATGCTCGATTCGCTGACGGCGCTCACCATCGTGTTCACGCTGTCCAATCTGCCCATCATGGTGTGGATGCTCTACACCAGCCTGAAGGACATTCCCAACGAGATCCTCGAAGCGGCG
>SDZE01000429.1 GCA_004173095.1 Bradyrhizobiaceae bacterium | reverse complement strand
CCACGGCGGTGATCGAGAGATCGGCAGCGAAGATCATCGCGCGCGATGACGTGGTGCCCTGATCGATGGCCATCACGAATGACATGGAGGTTTATTCCCGGACGTTGATTGCTCGTGGGGGCAGGCAACCGGATCGGGAGGGGAAGGTCAAGCGATCTGATCTGTCATTGCGAGCGAAGCGAAGCAATCCAGAGCCGTGCAAAGAAGAACTGGATTGCTTCGTCGCTTTGCTCCTCGCATTGACGGCAAGAGAGTTCACACCGCCGGCACGCTCATCACGATCAAGGCGCATCCGACCAGCGCAAACTCGGCCGGCAATGTCTCGCGGGCGCGGCGCGCGATGCCCTGGCCGAGCCGGCCGAAGTAGCGGAGCCAGCGCTGCGCGCGCCAGTACAGCGAATTCTCCAGCGTCACCGCGCGCAACGTGAAGGCCTTGTTCTTGGCCCAGGCATCGCATTCCAGCTTGAGCGGATCGCTGTAATATTGCGCGATCTTGTCGGTGCCCATGCCATCCGTCGCGAGCCAGTTCGGAATATGCACGCTACAGAGCTGGGCGACGTCGGTGAACACCTTGTCGGTGCCGCAGCCGCTGCCCGGGCATGGCGACGCAAAGGCATCGCCGACGAGCACGATGCCGGGCTGCACCACATTATCGCTCTCATAAAGATCGACCGGGCGAATCTTGACGTCGCCGGCAATCGTGTAGTCACCGATCAGTGCGCGCAGTTTCGGCAGACAGCTGTCGAGTGCTGCTTCCGGCGTGCGCCGCATCGCGCGCACCCACGGATCATCGGCCTCGCGATAGACGAACAGATTGCCACGCATGCGCTCGCCGATCGGGAACAGCGTGAGATAGGCGGTGCGATGCCGCGTCGCTTCGGCGAAATAGGTGAGCGCGGGGAAATCGAACTTCGCACGGCCCTTCGGCGCGATGTCGAAGCCGACCGAGATCGAATGGCAGGCCGAGATCACCGGGCGGCCGATCTTCAACTGATCGCGCAGACCGACGCTGGCGCCATTCGCCAGCACCACAAGGCGCGCGGAAATGTCTTCGCCCGT
>SDZE01000192.1 GCA_004173095.1 Bradyrhizobiaceae bacterium | reverse complement strand
GGCGATCAGGATGAACTCGGCATCACCGTCGCGCTGATTCCGCACGATCTCGCAGGCGTCGAGATCGGCCGCCGCCATCTGCCGTCGATGCAGGTGTTTCAGAACGGCCCGAACTGGGGTCGCGACGTCTTCATCCCGCTAAATTACATCATCGGCGGGCAGGAGCGGATCGGGCAGGGCTGGAAGATGCTGATGTCGGCGCTCGCCGCCGGCCGTGGCATCTCGCTGCCGTCGCTGTCGGCTGCCGGCGCGGCGTATGTGGCGCGCACCACCGGGGCCTATGCGCGCATCCGTGAGCAGTTCAACATCTCGATCTCGAAATTCGAGGGCATCGAGGAGCCGCTGGCGCGGATCGCCGGCACCGCCTACCTGCTTGATGCCGCGCGGCGGCTGACGTCGGCTGCGCTCAACCAGGGTCACCACCCTGCGGTGATCTCCGGCATCATGAAGCTGCATGCCACCGAGCGCATGCGCACCGTCATCGACGATGCCATGGATATCCATGGCGGCAAGGCGGTCATCGACGGCCCGCAGAATTACATGGGAAGTCTGTATCGCGCCGTGCCGGTGGGCATCACGGTGGAAGGCGCGAATATTCTGACCCGAAACCTCATCGTGTTCGGGCAGGGTGCCATCCGCGCACATCCCTATCTGTTGCAGGAGATGACGGCGCTCGGCGATCCCGACAAGAAGAAGGGACTCGACGCCTTCGACGACGCGTTCTGGAAACATGTCGGCCATAGCGTCAAGACCCTGTTTCGGGCCTGGGGCCGCTGCTGGACCGGTGGCGCCTTCGCGCCGGCGCCGGATGCCGGCGCGGCGACGCCGTTCTACGGCCAGCTGTCGCGCTATTCCGCGGCATTCGCGCTGTGCGCCGACATGGCGCTGCTGACGCTCGGCGGCGCGCTGAAGCGCAAGGAAATGTTGTCGGCCCGGTTCGGCGACATTCTCTCCGAACTCTATCTGCTGTCGGCGGCGTTGAAGCGCTGGGAAGACGAAGGCCGTCAGCAGGACGATCTGCCGGCGCTCGAATGGTGCATGGCTTCGGGCTTCAAGACCATCGAGAACCGCTTTGCCGAGATCCTCGCCAATCTGCCGAACCGTTTCGTCGCGGCGATCCTGAAATTCGTGGTGCAGCCGTTCGGGGCCTCCACGCTCGGCCCGTCGGATCGCGTGGTGCATCGCTGCGCCCAGATGATCCTGGAGCCGTCGGCCACCCGCGATCGCCTGACGCCGGATCTCGCTTTCGTGGATGACGACGGCGGCGTGGCGCGACTGGAGAAGGCCTTCAAACTGGTGACATCGACTGACGATATTGCCAGACGGATTCGAACCGCCAAGCTGAAAGACTGGAAGCAGGCCGTGGCGCAGGGCGTGATCACCCAGGCGGAAGGCGAGAAGCTCGATGCGGCGCGCGAGGCGGTCAAGCGGGTGATCGAGGTTGATGATTTCGCGCCGGAAGACCTGTCGCCGCAGGTGCGCAATTCCGGTAACGTCCATCAGTTCTTCCAGGAACTGGGCGAGCAACGAGCAGCAAGTTGATGACTGAGCCGAAGCTACACGTGTCCCGGACGCGGTGCGGCGTTCTTCACGCTGCTCCGCAGAGCCGGGACCGTTACAAACTTCGGCGTCTGGGATGGTCCCGGTTCTGCGAAGCAAGACTGTGTATTGCTTCGCGCCCTGGACAGATGGGGTGGATTGAAAGCTGATGACAACACCGGTCTACATCGTCGATGGCAGCCGCACGCCATTTCTGAAGGCGCGCAGCGGCCCCGGGCCGTTCACCCCTGTCGATCTCGCCGTGCAATGCGGCCGACCGCTGCTGGCGCGGCAGCCTTTCGCGCCCGATGCTTTCGATCAGGTCATTCTCGGCTGCGTCAACGTCATCGCCGACGAGATGAACCCGGCGCGCGTCGCAGCCCTTCGCCTCGGCATGGGCGAGCGCATGGTCGCGTTTACCGTGCAGATCAATTGCGGCTCCGGCATGCAGTCGATCGACACCGGCTATCGCACGATCCGCGAAGGCAGCGCCGATCTGATCCTCGCCGGTGGTGCCGAAGCGCTCAGCCACGCGCCGCTGGTGTGGCCGCAGAACGGCGTGCGCTGGTTTGCAGGCCTCGCGATGGCCAAGGGCCCGCTGGCCAAGCTCGCGGCCTTCGCCAAGGCACGTCCGGCTGATTTCAAGCCGGTGATCGGTCTCGAACGTGGCCTCACCGATCCCATCACCGATCTCAATATGGGCCAGACCGCCGAGAAGGTCGGCCATCTGTTCGGCATCACGCGCCTGCAGGCCGATGCCTATGCCAGCGAGAGCCACAAGCGGCTCGCGCGCGCGCAGGAGAATGGCTGGCTGAAAGGCGAGGTGGAAACCGCGTTCGATCGCAAAGGCAAGTTCTACGATCACGATGACGGCGTGCGCCCGGATTCCTCTGCCGACAAGCTTGCGATGTTGAAGCCGGTGTTCGAACGCCCATGGGGCCAGGTGACGGCCGGCAATTCCTCGCAGATCACCGACGGCGCATCCTGGGTCATCCTCGCCTCCGAACAGGCCGTCGCCAAGCACGGCCTGACGCCGAAGGCCGTCATCGTCGACAGCCAGTGGTCGGCGCTCGATCCCTCGATCATGGGCCTTGGCCCGGTGCTGTCGTCGCATGACCTGCTCAAGCGCAACAATATGACGATCCACGACATCGAGACCTGGGAGCTCAACGAGGCTTTCGCCACCCAGGTGCTCGGCTGCCTGGCCGCGTGGAAGGACGAGCAGTTCTGCCGCGACGTGCTCGGCCTCGACGGCGCGGCCGGCGAGATCGATCATGCGAAGCTGAATGTCGATGGCGGCGCCATCAGCCTCGGCCATCCCGTCGGCACGTCCGGCAACCGCATCGTGCTGCATCTCGTCAATGCCATGAAGCGGCTCGGCACCAAACGCGGCATCGCCACCGAATGTATCGGTGGCGGGCTCGGTGGTGCGATGTTGATCGAGACGGTGTGAGGCGCGTCATGGACAGCAGAATTTTGGACGCTCTCGAAAACCGCACGCTCGAACTCGGGCCGACGGTCGACGCCCACGACACCTATCGCAATTTCAAGCTGACTCGCGACGCCGATGGCGTGGCGTGGCTGTTGTTCGATCGCGCCGATGCCAGCGCCAACACGCTGTCGGAAGAGGTGCTGACTGAATTCGATAGCGTGCTGAGTGCGCTGGAGACGCAGCGCCCGACCGGCATCGTTATCCGGTCCGCAAAGACCTCGGGCTTTATCGCCGGCGCTGATATCAATGAATTCCGCGGCAGCGATCCGCTGGAGATCGAAACGCGGATCGCCCGCGCCCACGCGGTGGTCGATCGCCTG
Organism: Bradyrhizobiaceae bacterium; assembly: GCA_004173095.1. Taxonomy (GTDB): domain Bacteria; phylum Pseudomonadota; class Alphaproteobacteria; order Rhizobiales; family Xanthobacteraceae; genus Tardiphaga. The sequence continues at coordinate 1,836 of SDZE01000192.1, read as the reverse complement.
GAGGCGATGAAAATTCCGACCGTCGCCGTCATTCACGGTTTCTGTCTCGGCGGCGGCCTCGAAATCGCGCTGGCCTGCCAGATGCGCATCGCCATCGATGGCGCACGCTTCGGTTTCCCGGAAGTGATGCTGGGCCTGCATCCGGGCCTCGGCGGCACCGCGCGCTTCACCCATCTGGTGTCGCCGCTGCAGGCGATGCCGATGATGCTCACCGGCAAGACCATCGATGCGCGCAAGGCGAAGGCCATCGGCCTGGTCGATGCCGTCACCGAAGAACGCCATGTCCGCAATGCGGTGAAGGAAGCCGTGTTCGGCCGCTTCAAGCGCGCCAAGCCGTCGCCGCTGATTCCGCTCCTGAACTTCTCGCCGGTGCGCGGCTTCCTGGCGTCGCGCATGGTGGCTGAAGCCGCCAAACAGGCCCCACGCGAGCATTATCCCGCGCCCTATGCGCTGATCGATCTGTGGGAAAAGCATGGCGGCGATCGCGCGGCCATGCTGAAGGCCGAGCCGCGCTCGTTCGCGCAATTGATCGTGACGCCGACGGCGCAAAACCTGATCCGGGTTTTCTTTCTGCGCGAGACGATGAAGAAGCTCGCTGGCGAGAGTGACAGCGGCGACATCAAGCATGTTCATGTCATCGGCGCCGGCGCCATGGGCGGCGACATCGCCGCCTGGTGCGCGCATCAGGGCTTGCGCGTCACGCTCGCGGACATGAAGCCGGAGCCGCTGGCCGGCGCCATCCGACGCGCCGCCGATCTCTATGCCAAGATCGTCCGCAAGCGCACAGAGCAGCGCGACAGGCTGGACCGCCTGATCCCCGATCTCGACGGCGAGGGGGTGCGCGGTGCGGATCTCATCATCGAGGCGGTGCCGGAGAAACTGGAGCTCAAGCAGAAGATCTATGCCGGCCTGGAGCTGCGCATGAAGCCGGACGCGATCCTCGCCACCAACACGTCGAGCATCCCGTTGCAGGACCTGCGATCGTCGCTGGCCAATCCCGGCCGCTTCCTCGGGCTGCATTTCTTCAATCCGGTATCGCGGCTGCAACTGGTCGAGGTCGTCAGCCATGACGGCGTCGATGCGGCGATGCTGCGCAAGGCAACGGCTTTTGTCGGCGCCATCGATCGGTTGCCACTGCCGGTGAAGTCGTCGCCGGGCTTCCTGGTCAATCGCGCGCTGACGCCCTACATGCTCGAGGCGATGATGCTGCTCGACGAGAAGGTCGAGAAGGAAACCATCGACGCCGCGGCCGAGCAGTTCGGCATGCCGATGGGGCCGATCGAACTGGCCGATCAGGTCGGTCTCGATATCTGCATGGCGGTCGGCGACATGCTGCGCTCGAAATTCGGCGACCTGCTGCCGCCGACGCCCGCCTGGCTGCGCGAAAAGGTCAATCGCGGCGAACTCGGCAAGAAGACCGGCAAGGGCTTCTACACCTGGAAGGACGGCAAGGCCGAGAAGAGTTCCACCGCGGCCGCCACTGCGCGGCCGTCGCAGGAAATGATCGACCGCTTGGTGCTGCCGATTTCCAATGTCTGCGTCGCCTGCTTGCGCGAGGGCATTGTCGATGATCCCGACGTGGTCGATGGCGCCATGATCTTCGGCACCGGCTACGCCCCGTTCCGTGGCGGCCCGCTGAACTATGCCCGGAGCCGCGGCCCCGACAATGTCGCCGCCACGCTGCGCGCCCTGGCCGCCAAATACGGCGACCGCTTCGCGCCGGACGAAGGCTGGGAAACGTTTAGCTAAAACGGGACTCGCAGTGTTCCCTCTCCCCTAGCGAAGCTTCGCTTCGCGTGGCTTGCGGGGGAGGGCTAGGGTGGGGCAGCCCCACGC
>SDZE01000378.1 GCA_004173095.1 Bradyrhizobiaceae bacterium | reverse complement strand
GCGCGATCATTCAGTGGTATCTGTAGGGTGGGCAAAGCGAAGCGTGCCCACCACCAGACGCTCGATGGTGGGCACGCTGCGCTTTGCCCACCCTACAGGGCTACAGCGCGAGCGGTCTGCGCCACTCGGTTCGAACAGTGTCGTCGTCTTCGGCATCGATCGCAGCCGCGCTGAGTTCGGCGAATGCCTCGTCGGACTGCAGCTGCGCCAGCGCCCAAACGGCCGCGCCGCGCACCAGCGGGTTCTCGTCGCCCAGCAAACGCTGCGCATCGTCGATCAATGTCGCATCGCCCGAATTGCCGATCGCGATCAGCACATTGCGCAGAAAGCGATTGCGGCCGATGCGCTTCACCGGTGATTTCGTAAACAGCGCGCGAAATGCCGCGTCATCGAGCTTCGATAGTTCGGCAAGCGTCGGCGCGCGATGCATTACGGGCGCCGACGCTCGCCGAACTCAGCGCGACTGCGGTCGATGCCGAAGACGACACCACTGTTCGAACCGAGTGGCGCAAACCGCTCGCGCTGTAGCCCTGTAGGGTGGGCAAAGCGCAGCGTGCCCACCATCGAGCGTCTGGTGGTGGGCACGCTTCGCTTTGCCCACCCTACAGATACCACTGAATGATCGCGCCGTACGACCGATCCAACGATCTCAGAACTCCGCCACCGTCGCCAGCAGCCTTCCGATATCCTGCGGGCGCGACAGGCGATGATCGCCGTCCTGAATCATGGTGAGCACGACGTCTTCGCTCGGCAGACGCTCGGCCAGCCTGAACGCGTGCTGCCAAGGCACGTCCGGATCCTGCCGTCCCTGCAGAATGCGCACCGGGCAGCCGACATCGATGGAGCCGCCAAGCAGGAGGTGATTGCGGCCCTCATCGATCAATCGCTTGGTGATCGGATAGGGCTCGCCATAGTCCGACGGCCGCAGCCATTGACCGGTGGTCTCGATCTCCGCGCGGATCTCCGGCGAGAACTGCTTCCACATCAGCTCTTCGGTGAAATCCGGCGCCGGCGCGATCAGCACCAGCGCGCGTAGCGAGGCGCGCCCGACGGTCTCACGCCCCGCGATGGCGCGCGCCAACAGAAGTGCCATCCAGCCGCCCATGCTCGACCCGACCACGATCTGCGGGCCCTGGCAGGCCGCGTCGAAGGCTGCGAGACCGTCTTCGAGCCAGTCGCCGATGGTGCCATCCGCGAAAGTGCCGCCGGATTCGCCATGGCCGGAATAATCGAACCGCACGCAGGCACGGCCGTGCTGGGCGGCCCATTCGTCCAGCGCCACGGCCTTGCCGCCCTGCATGTCGGATTTGAAGCCGCTCATCCAGAACACGCCCGGCGCTGCGCCTTCGCGCACCCTCATGGCGATCTGGCGGCTCGCAATTCCGGAGCCGGCGGAGATGAAAGTGGGATCAGGTGGCATCGCCGAAGTCATCGAGACGAACTCACAAAACCATCTCCATCATGTTGTAACTGCTGTGATGTTTGCTGCAGCCCAGCTGGAACGTCAACGCCGCTGCAACGTTGCACAACGGAACTTGCGCTTGCGGAACCGGCAGCGGCACTCTATGTGGGCTGCGTCCGGTTGGCGGAAGGATGTCGGGAGGGCGTGGCGAAAAGGCCGCGTGTTTAAGCAATCTGGCACCGTGTTGCGTGAGTTTGCTTGCTCGAAACGCCTTATTCCGACAAACTGCCGCCTTCCCATCATAACATTGGAGAATACCCCATTCGCCGTCCGAACAGAGCCCCGCCCACTGCAGCCAAAGATGGGCCGCGCACCAACGATGAAATCCGCAATGCCCAGGTCCAGCTGATCGACCAGGAAGGTACCAACCACGGTACCGTCGAGACGATCGTGGCTATTCGTATGGCTGGCGAGGCCGGCATGGATCTCGTCGAAATCTCGCCGAACGTCGCGCCGCCGGTCTGCAAGATCATGGACTACGGCAAGTTCAAATATTCGGCGCAGAAGAAGGCAGCTGAAGCGCGCAAGCGCCAGAAGACCGTCGAAATCAAGGAGATCAAGCTCCGCCCGATGATCGACGATCACGACTATGGCGTTAAGATGCGAGCGATGCAGCGGTTCTTCGAAGAGGGCGATAAGGTCAAGATCACCTTGCGCTACCGTGGCCGCGAAATGGCCCACCAGGAGATCGGCACCAAACTGCTCGACAAGGTGAAGGCGGATGTCGCCGAATTCGCCAAGGTGGAGCAGGACGCCAAGTTCGAAGGCCGCCAGGTGGTGATGGTCCTCGCCCCGCGCTGAGCATATTGGCACAAACAAGAATTGCGGCCCGTCGATCTGGCGGGCCTTTTCTTTTAGCCGACTCTTTTTAGCCGACGACTATTTGATGTCCGTGACCTGCGCCGCAGGGTCAGCCCATAACGAACGAGAGCCCACTCGCCAGCGCGGTGACTGCAGCGAGACCAGCGAACACGAACACCCAACCGGCAGCCGCTTGGGCGGCAGTTTCCTGCTGGATAGCCACCGCACGGGCGGCGCGTCGATTGCGGGCCATTCTCGTTGTCCTTTCGAGGATCGGTATCTCAACAAATAGGAAGACTTGGTCGAGTCGGCCAGTCCAGAACTGTACGTTCACACGATCGTTCCCGCAAAACATTGAGATGCGTTAAACGTTGCCAACCTGTCGCATCTCTGCCATAAGCCCGGCTTCGTCGACCGGCTGATCAAGGGCTGCCGTGGCGACGTCCGTGACGATTTATTTCATTCCGGAAATAATCGAGCACAATCAACGCTCTAACGAGCATTTTCGGCCGATGCAGCGCCCTCCGGGGCGTTTTTGCGTGGCTAGAGGAGAGCAAAATGCCCAAGTTGAAGACCAAGTCGGGCGCTAAAAAGCGCTTCAAAGTCACCGGCACCGGCAAAGTTGTGTCGGCTCATGCCGGTAAGCGCCACGGTATGATCAAGCGGACGAAGAAGCAGATTCGTCAGCTCCGCGGCACCCGCGTGCTGTTCAAGACCGATGGCGACAATATCAAGCAGTACTTCCTGCCAAACGCCTGATCCCCTGCCACTGCGCTATCAGCGCGGTGCATTCACCCCTTTTGTTATTTCAGATGAAGGAGATCAGTCATGGCTCGCGTTAAACGCGGTGTGACGGCTCATGCCAAGCACAAGAAAGTCTACAAGCTCGCCAAGGGTTTTCGCGGTCGTCGCAAGAACACCATCCGCGCCGCCAAGGCCGCCGTTGACAAGGCCGGCCAATACGCATTCCGCGATCGCAAGCGCAAGAAGCGGACGTTCCGCGCGCTCTGGATCCAGCGTCTCAACGCTGCCGTTCGTCCGCTCGGCATGACCTACAGCGTGTTTATCAACGGTCTTGCCAAGTCCGGCATCACTGTCGACCGCAAGGTTCTGTCTGATCTCGCGATCAACGAACCGGCGGCGTTCAACGCGATCGCTGAGAAGGCCAAAGCTGCTCTCGCAGCCTAAACCTCTCCGCTTCCCCGCGGATCTATCGACATTGTCATGGCCGGGCAGTAGCGCTTCACGCGCTCCTGTTCCGGCCATTGGCGTCTTAAATCCCTGCAAAACCGTGCTGTAGAACGGCGCACCCGAACTCCTTCGGGGACGCAACAGCAAGAGGCGCATGCCTCTGTGATCGAGGTTGCCGATGTCCGACCTGACGACGCTCCAACAGACCATTTTGGCGGATATCGCCAGTGCATCCGACGAAGCCGCACTGGAAGCCGTGCGCGTCGGCGCGCTCGGCAAGAAGGGCTCGATCTCCGCGCTGCTCGCCACGCTCGGCAAGATGACGCCGGAGGAGCGCAAGACCGAGGGCGCTGCCATCAACCTCGCCAAGGACGCTGTATCGCAGGCGCTGACCGCGCGCCGCGACGTGCTGAAATCTGCCGCGCTGGATGCACGCCTCGCCTCCGAGACCATCGATGTCACGCTGCCGCTGCGTGACAATCCGGCCGAACTCGGCCGCGTCCATCCGCTCAGCCAGACCTGGGACGAGCTGACGACGATCTTCGCCGATATGGGCTTCGCCGTCGCCGAGGGTCCGGACATCGAGACCGACGACTACAACTTCACCAAGCTGAATTTTCCCGAAGGCCATCCGGCCCGCGAGATGCACGACACTTTCTACTTCAATCCGAAGGAAGACGGTTCGCGCCTGCTGCTGCGGACCCACACCTCGCCGGTGCAGGTGCGCACCATGCTGACCCAGAAGCCGCCAATCCGCGTGATCTGCCCCGGCCGCACCTATCGCAGCGACTCGGACCAGACGCACACACCGATGTTTCATCAGGTCGAAGGCCTCGTCATCGACAAGACCTCGCATCTCGGCCACCTCAAATGGATTTTGCAGGAGTTCTGCAAGGCGTTCTTCGAGGTCGATCACGTCAATATGCGTTTCCGCCCCTCATTCTTCCCATTCACCGAGCCGTCGCTGGAAGTCGATATCCAGTGTCGCCGCGACAAGAACGAGATCCGCTTCGGTGAAGGCGAGGATTGGCTCGAAATCCTCGGCTGCGGCATGGTGCATCCGAACGTGCTGCGCGCCTGCGACATCGATCCCGATGTGTATCAGGGCTTTGCCTGGGGCATGGGCATCGATCGTATCGCGATGCTGAAATATGGCATGGCCGATCTGCGTCAGCTGTTCGAAGGCGACGTGCGCTGGCTCAATCATTACGGCTTCAAACCGCTCGACATGCCGACCCTGGCCGGAGGACTGAGCACGTGAAATTCTCCCTCTCCTGGCTGAAGGATCATCTAGACACCGACGCGACGCTGGATCAGCTGAGCGAGAAGCTCACCATGATCGGGCTCGAGGTCGAGCATATCGAGGACAAGGCCAAGCTGCTGGCGCCGTTCACGATCGCCGAGATCGTCGAAGCCATGCAGCATCCCAACGCCGATCGCCTGCGCGTCTGCACCGTCAATGCCGGTGAAGCCAAGCCGCTGCAGATCGTCTGCGGTGCGCCGAATGCCCGCGCCGGATTGAAGACCGTGTTGGCACGGCCCGGTACTTACATTCCGGGCAAGGATTTCACCATCGGCCTCGGCAATATCCGCGGTGTCGAAAGCCAGGGCATGCTGTGCTCCGCCGGTGAACTCGGCCTGCCCGACGCGATCGACGGCATTATCGAATTGCCGGCCGATGCGCCGGTCGGCGCTGTGTATCCGGATTGGGCCAAGCTCGGCGATCCCGTCATCGAGAT
>SDZE01000176.1 GCA_004173095.1 Bradyrhizobiaceae bacterium | reverse complement strand
TATTTGTCCATGAAGGCGAGATAGCGCTTCATGCCGGGATCATCCTTCCACTGCGGGTCGAGCGGATCCTTGCCGTAATTGGTCGAGATCAGGCCCTTGCTGTTCTCCAGCCCCGCCGGTACCAGCACCGCGCCCACCGATGTCGCATTGATGTCGACGATATGCACCGGCTTCCAGCCGAGATCGGCCACCTTCTTGATCGCCTGCGCCGCGAATTTCGGTGTCGAGGCATTGAACAGCAAATCCGCACCGGACGATTTCAGCTTGACGATCTGCGAGTCGATGGTCGGGTCGGAGAGTTCGTAGGACGCCTCCGACACGATCATCGATGCGGCCTTGTCGCCGAGCCCGGCCTTCATGCCGGTGAGATAGTCGCGGCCGAGATCGTCGTTCTGCCACAGGATGGCAACCTTGGCGTTGGGATAATTCTTCAGGATGTATTTGGCGTAGATGCGGCCTTCGGTCTGGTAGTTGGGATTATAGCCCATGGTCCAGGGGAAGTTTTTCGGATCGGCGAACCGCGTGGCGCCGGTGGCTGCGAACAGTTGCGGCACCTGCTTGGTGTTGAGATATTTCTGCACGCCCGCATTGGACGGCGTGCCGATGATCTGGAAGGTCAGCAACACCTCGTCGCTCTCGACCAGCTTGCGGACCTGCTCCACGGCCTTGGGCGGCGAATAGGCGTCGTCATACTGGATCAGGTTGATCTTGCGGCCATTGATGCCGCCCTGATCGTTGATCATCTTGAAATAGGCAGCCTGGGTCTTCGAGATCGACGAATAGGCCGAAGCGGGGCCTGAGAAAGGCACGGTCTGGCCGATCTTGATCTCGGTGTCGGTGGCGCCGGGATCGTACTTCTTCTGGGCGGTGGCCTGCGAGATGGTGAGTGTGGTGGCCAGCAAACACGCGGCGACCGAATGAACGAGCGTGGCTCTCATGTCATTGCCTTCCCTGATGTGTCATCGACGGTCTTCCCCTGCGGGCGCCGTCGTTACCGGGGAGTGTGAGCGAAGCCCAGGGGGTTGGCAAGGTTGCAGGAAGGGTGCCGCTCCCTCATGGCGGGG
>SDZE01000131.1 GCA_004173095.1 Bradyrhizobiaceae bacterium | reverse complement strand
ACATCGCCATGGAAGTGCACCTGATCGTGCCGATCGCGATGGAAGAGAAGCTGCGCTTCGCCATCCGTGAAGGCGGCCGCACCGTCGGTGCAGGCGTCGTCGCTTCGATCATCGAGTAATTTCCAGACAGGCGGCGGGCAAGGAATCATCCCTTGCCCGCCGTTTTGATTCCGGGCGCGTTTTGTTCCCGGCCCGCCATTTCGCCTCTTGCAAATCAGGCGCGCGATGTGCTTCAAACGGCGCGAAATGACCACGTCGTCGTTTCCGTAGGGGTGTAGCTCAGTTGGTAGAGTACCGGTCTCCAAAACCGGTTGTCGTAGGTTCGAGCCCTACCGCCCCTGCCATTTTCGTCGTTTCAAAAACCATGTCTTCTCATGACGGTTCGGCCGGCCGATTTTGTGTCAGCCGCGGCAGACCCGCGCGCATTTGTTTCGGTTTCGTTCTGTGAAACCGGGTGGCCCGCTTCTCGCCAGGATGGTGCATTCGCGGGACATTCAGGGCGGTATTTGTCCCGGCAAGCGCCTTTGGCGTTCTTGACCTTTGGCCGGCTGCCCCTTACAAAGCAGCACTCGCTGTCGGCCCGGTTACGGACTTCCGACGCGGCTTCGATCTCCAGACACTTTGAGCTCGTTTCGCGCTCATCCTTGGCGAAGTTCCTGATGGCAGGTTCTTGGGCCATGGATCGGGCGCAACAAGGCTGTCTGGATTCCTGAAAACCATTCAATCGTCTGACGACGGATGCGGATGTCCCAACGATGGCGATGAGCCCGTTCAAGTTCCTGCAGGAAGTGCGCACCGAGACCAACAAGGTCACGTGGCCCTCGCGTCGCGAGACGACCATCACGACCATCATGGTGTTCATCATGGTGGCGCTGTCGTCGATCTTCTTCTTCGCGGCAGATCAGATCATTCGTCTGTTTGTGACGTTCTTGCTCGGCATTCGCTAAACGGACCTGAATCTCATGAGCATGCGCTGGTACATCGTTCACGCCTATTCGAACTTCGAAAAGAAGGTCGCCGATTCCATCAAGGAACAGGCCAAGCAGCGTGGCGTCGAGGATCTGTTCGAACAGGTTCTGGTCCCGACCGAGAAGGTCACGGAAGTGCGCCGCGGTCGCAAGATGGAAGCCGAGCGCAAGTTCTTCCCCGGCTACGTGCTGGTGAAGATGCAGCTCACCGACGAGGCCTTCCACCTCATCAAGAACACCCCGAAGGTCACCGGATTCTTGGGCGCCGAGAACAAGCCGATGCCGATCTCGGAAGCCGAAGCGATGCGCATCCTGCATCAGGTGCAGGAAGGCGTGGAGCGGCCGAAGACGTCGGTGACGTTCGAGGTCGGCGAGAACGTGAAGGTGGCCGATGGCCCGTTCGCCTCGTTCTCCGGCGTGGTGGAAGAAGTCGACGATGCCCGTTCGCGCGTGAAGGTCGCGGTGTCGATCTTCGGCCGCGCAACCCCGGTCGAACTGGAATTCGGTCAGGTCGAGAAGGTTTAAGAATTCAGCCGTCATGGCCGGCGTCATGCCGGCCATCCACGTCTTTCCGGCGTGGCGGTTCAAGAAGACGTGGATGGCCGGGACAAGCCCGGCCATGACGTAGCGAGAGGAAACTCCCGCAAACCAGTCGTGGGAGGCAGTGCCGGTCGCCAGCCGTCATGAGCCGCACCACTAACAGGAGAAGAGTATGGCAAAGAAAGTGACCGGATACCTGAAGCTTCAGGTGCCGGCCGGTGCGGCTAATCCGTCGCCACCGATCGGTCCCGCGCTTGGTCAGCGCGGCCTCAACATCATGGAATTCTGCAAGGCGTTCAACGCGCAGACGCAGAAGGAAGAAAAGAACACCCCGATTCCGGTGGTGATCACGATCTACGCCGATCGTTCGTTCACCTTCGCCCTCAAGACCCCGCCGATGTCGCACTTCCTCAAGCAGGCCGCCAAGATCCAGTCCGGATCGAAGCTGCCCGGCCGTGACAGTGCAGGCAACGTGACTTCTGCTCAGATCCGCGAGATCGCCGAGAAGAAGATGAACGATCTCAATTGCGATTCCATCGAAGCGGCCATGAAGATGGTCGAGGGCTCCGCCCGTTCGATGGGTCTCCAGGTTCAGGGGTAATCGATCATGGCAATCGGAAAGCGTTTGAAGGCTATTCGCGAAGGCGTTGATCGCGAGAAGCTGTACACGATCGATGAAGCGGTCAAGATGGTCAAGGAACGCGCCAAGGCGAAGTTCGACGAGACCATCGAGATCTCGATGAATCTCGGCGTCGATCCCCGCCACGCCGACCAGATGGTCCGCGGCGTCGTCTCGCTGCCGAACGGCACCGGTCGTACGCTCCGCGTGGGCGTGTTCGCCCGCGGCGCCAAGGCCGAGGAAGCCAAGGCTGCCGGCGCCGATGTCGTCGGTGCGGAAGACCTCGCCGAGAAGGTGCAGGCCGGCCAGATCGACTTCGATCGTTGTATCGCCACCCCCGACATGATGCCGCTGGTCGGCCGTCTCGGTAAGGTGCTCGGTCCGCGCGGCATGATGCCGAACCCGAAGATCGGCACTGTGACCATGGACGTCGTCAGCGCCATCAAGGGCGCCAAGGGCGGTTCGGTCGAATTCCGCGTCGAGAAGGCTGGCATCATCCAGGCCGGCGTCGGCAAGGCATCGTTCGACGAAGCCAAGCTGGTGCAGAACATCAAGGCACTCGCCGACGCCGTCGTGAAGGCGAAGCCGGCCGGAGCCAAGGGCACCTATGTGCAGCGCGTGGCGGTGTCGTCGTCGATGGGCGTCGGCATCAAGGTTGAGCCGAACACCGTGCTCGGCTAAGCCGGAACGAAGCTTGCAAGAAACCAGGGCGGAATCGGGCAACCGGTTCCGCCCTTTCTTTTGATCTGCACCAGGAATCAGACAATGGCCGAGAAGGTCCTGATCTATTCGCGTTTCCCGAAGTCCCAGATGGTGCGCATCGGCGAGCGCTTCGATCTGCTCGACGCGGCGGGCAAGCCGCCATTGGAAAAGTTCTCCGCAGATGAGCTGAAAGACGTCCGCACGATGATCACCGCGGGCGGCCAGCTGCTGCCCGCCGCGGTGATGGACACGCTGCCGGCGCTCGGCGCCATCATCTGCTACGGCACCGGCTATGACGGCGTCGACTTCAAGGCTGCCGCGGAGCGCGGCATCGTGGTCGGCAACAGCCCGGGCGCCAATGCCGCTTCGGTCGCCGATCTCGCTCTGACGCTGATGCTGGCGACGACACGGCGCCTCATTCCGGCCGATCAATATGTGCGCGAAGGCGGCTGGTCCGGCGCCAGGCCATCGCCGCTGATGGCGCCGCAGCCGGGGAATGCCGGCCGCAAAGTCGGCGTCTATGGCATGGGCGAGATCGGCCGCAAGATCGCGGCCCGCGTGGCCGCGTTCGAATGCGACGTCGCCTACACCAATCGCACCAGGTATGACGAGCTGCCGTATCGCTATGAGGCGGATCTCGCAGCTCTGGTGGAATGGTGCGACGTGCTGATGATCGCGGTGCGCGCAGGCAAAGAGACGCATCACATCATCGATGCCGAGATGCTGAAGAAGCTCGGCCCCAACGGCCATGTAGTCAACATCTCGCGCGGTTCGGTGATCGATCAGGCGGCGCTGGTGCAGGCGCTGGCCGACAAGACCATCGCCGGTGCCGGTCTCGACGTGTTCGAGAAGGAGCCGCATGCGCCCGACGCGCTAACCGCGTTCCCCAACGTCGTGCTCACCCCGCATATCGGCGGCCATACGCAGGATTCGCATCGCGCGATGCAGGACTGCGTGATTGCCAATCTCAACGCCTATTACGCCGGGCAGGCGCTGCCGTATCCGGTGCACGTGTAGTTCGGAAAGTGTAGTTCGAGTTTTGATTGCAGATGAAGTATGCCCGGCACGAGGCCGGGCATACCGAGGGACTGCTTACATCCCCATGATGGCGATATCCGTTACCTTGCCGGTGACGCCGGAGATCTTGGCGGCTTCGGTGGCCTTGCCGGTGGCGAGATCGATCGCATAGAGCGTGCCGTCCGCCATCAGCCAGGCTTCGTTCTTCATGCCGTCCGACCAGATATCGAATGCCACCGTGGTCGGCTTGATGCCGAGCTTGCCGACAGCGCCGAGGATGCCGTCATTCGGCGGCGCCTGCTTGACGAGCGCGCCGATGGTGCCGTCGATATTGAACAACGTGGTCTCCTTGGTGCCCTTGACCGAATTGGTATAGGCGCCCGCGATCACGTTCGGCTTCTCGCCCTTGTGCATGTCGGTCTCGGCGTATTTGTGATCGCCGTCCTTGGTGACCTTGCCGTCATCGACATTGGCGCGCAGGCTCATGCCGTCCGATCCCATCACGCGCAGACGATCGGCAACCGGATTGAAATCGACAGTGGCGGTGACGCCCTTGGTCAGCATGGTGTCGAGCTTCGACTTCATGGTGGCCTTGCCGTCCTTGGCGATGGTGACGACGGTTCCGTCATCGACCAGGCCGTACAGCATGCCATCGGCAGGGCGGACGTCGATGCCGACCAGCATGCCGTTGATGCCGCTGACCTTGACCGTTCCGGTGGCCTTCTTCTCCGCCGTATCGACCATGGCAATGGTGTCGCCGCCGATCAGGGCTGCGACCTGGGCGGCATTGGCGGCGGCGGATGTCAGCAGCAAAGCGGTGGTGGCGGCGAAAAGCGTACGAAATGACATGGGTGACTCCCTGTTTCGGCGATCCCCTCGGGACCGATACAAGGCCTACCCACGCGCCCCATCGATTGGATGCAGCGTGTTTGAAAAATAATTCCGGATTTGGTGCATCCAAATGCCGCACGGCAAGGGTAGTCTGTCCATGCAAGGCATGGTGATGAGCGAGATTCCAGCATTCGACATCAAGGCGTCCGCTGACGCCGGCTTCGATCAGGCGCGCGAGGCCCAGCTCGCCGCGGCTCTTGTCCGCTGTGCCGCTGGCGACCGCGCCGCCCTGCAGATGATCTATGCCAGTGAAGCCGCGAAGATGATCGGCGTCGCCCGGCGCATTTTGTTCAGATCGGATCTGGCCGAAGAGGCCGTGCATGATGCCTTCGTCAGGATCTGGCGCAGTGCTGCGTCGTTCGATCCGCATCGCGGCAGTGCGCGGGGCTGGCTCTATGCGGTGGTGCGCAATCGCGCGCTGAGCATCCATCGCAACGAGCATCGTTACGACGCCTCGGACGAGAGCGC